>CAIOJS010000035.1 GCA_903858655.1 uncultured bacterium
CAATCCAAGAGCTTAGATTACCAATCCAAGAACTTAGATTACCAATCCAAGAGCTTAGATTATCAATCCAAGAGCTTAAATTATCAATCCACGAGCTTGGATTATTAATTCCAGAGTTGGGATTATCAATTCCAGAGTTGGAATTAATCAATTGCAGTATTGGAATTATAAATTTTAGGAGTTTAATCCCAAAAAGAAAATACTCGATTTTTAATCTGCTCAAGCAGATTTATAATTTGCTCAACCGGATTTGTAATTTGGTCAACCGGATTTGTAATTTGCTCAACCAAATTGGTAATTTGCTCGACCGGATTTATAATTTGCTCAACCAAATTGGTAATTTGCTCGACCGGATTTATAATTTGCTCAACCAAATTGATAATTTGCTTGACCGGATTGATAATTTGCTCAACCAAATTGGTAATTTGCTTGACCAAATTGGTAATTTGCTTGACCGGATTGATAATTTGCTCAAGCAGATTGATAATTCCCTTGGCTATAAAGGAATTGAAATTATTCATCGTATTGGATACAAGCATCTTCAACAAAAAATAAATAGTATTCCATGCTTCTCCATGAAGTTGTATTGCGTGAGTAAGCATCTCAAGAGAATCATTTTTATACCTATATATATAATAGGTAAGCATGAATGATTATTCTTTGAAATTCATTTCTTTTATGTACTTTTATATTTTTAGAAATGAAACTGAAAAACGGATAGTTTATTTTTGTTTTTTTTGATGATGAGTACCCTGAGCAAATATACAATCACCACAATCTGAAGAGCACCCCGTGCAGTCGTCCTCTTTCTTCTTAGGTTTCCGCCATCTTTTTACAAATAAATATATCGCCCATCCAAGCGCGATTGAAACTATGCCCCAAGTGATGATTAGCTGTGTCATTTTCGATAGATTAGGTTAGGTGTTGTCATGTCAAATCAAGTTTTTAGGTTTAATTCAAGAATATGCTGCCAATATGAAACACCGCAAAAGATAATATCCACGCTAAAGCAAAAGAATAAACGGCGGTGAACAAACCCCAACGCCAATCGCCCGTTTCGCGCACGATGGCAGTCAATGTGCCGATGCAAGGAATATATAGCAAAACAAAAATCATAAAAGCAAGGGCAATAGCGGGATTAAAAATCTTCTTCCCTATATGTTCGCCTGCTTGATAGGTTTGCGATTGTATGCGTTTCACCAATGATTTGTTGTGGACATCGGCATTATTATCCACCTGATACAAAACCGATAAACTACTCACAATAATTTCCTTGGCGGGAATGCCTGCAATGATGCTGATGCCGATACGCCAATCGAAACCCAACGGACGGATGACGGGTTCGATAAAATGTCCGAACATCCCTAAATAGGAAAGTTCTTTATGTTCACTTCTTTGAGCCAACGCCACAGCTTTCAATGCCGCTTCTTTATTTTGTTGAAGCAGATGGATGTGTGCCGTATCCGATACCGACAATTTACTTTGCTCAAGCGTGAAACTTTGATTGATGTCGGTAATTTCCTGCGGATAATTCCGTGCATAATTCACATGCATGGGAAAATAACTCAAAGCCCAAAAAATAATAGAAGCTATCAGAATGACGCCACCAATTTTCTTCAGATATTGTGCCGATTTAATCCACATATTCTTCATAATCATGTTGACGGAAGGCGTCCGATAGGGGGGGAGCTCCATCACAAAAGGATTGTCGTGCGTCCGTTTCATAAGTCTTTTCAACAGCAAAGCCGTCAGAATTGCGATGATAATCCCAGTGAAATAGATGCCAAACAAAACGCTGCCCGAACTTTCGGGGAAGAAAGCCGTGATAAATAATATGTAGATGGGTAACCGCGCATTGCACGATATAAAGGGATTAATTAATATGGTGATGATGCGTTCCTTTTTGTTTTCCAAGATGCGGCTTGCCAAAATGGCAGGCACATTGCAGCCAAAGCCCATCACCAAAGGGATAAATGATTTTCCGTGCAGACCTATTTTGTGCATAAACTTATCCATGATAAAAACCGCCCGCGACATATAGCCCGTCTCTTCCATCAGGGAGATAAAGAAATACAACAATAATATATTAGGTAGAAAAACCAACACGCCACCCACCCCGCTGATAATTCCATCTATGAGCAAATCTTTTAAAGTGCCGGCAGGCATGATATGTGCCACGAATGTAGAAATAAGATTCACGCCATATTCAATCCAACTCATCGGGTAACTGCCAAATTTAAAGGTAGCTGAAAACATCACCCACATAAAGAAAAAGAATATCGGCAAACCGAAAAGTTTATGTGTCAGTATGGCATCAAGCGTTTCCGTGGTGCTCTTTGTTTCTTTCGCGGTTTGCAATGTCTCCTTCAAAGCACCGTTGATGAAGCCGTATTTATAGTCGGCAATCAATTGTTCTGCACTCACCGAGTAGGATTTTTCAATATGCTCTTTTTCCTTTCCAACCACTTGAACGATTTGAGAGAAATTTTCGCAAGCTTTCACTTGTTCCAACGAAATGGTGTCGTTTTGCAACAATTTGATGGCTAAAAATCGGCTCGAAATTAAAGTGGTCAACTCTGAGTTGCCATCTGTTTTGATTTGAGATTGAATTGTGCGAATAGATTCCTCCAATTGGTCTCCATAATTGATATGAACATGGCGTAAGTCAAGGTTTTTGTCTTCGTAAACTTCAATAGCGCGACCAAGCAAAGCGTCTAATCCTTTTGATTTAACAGCAGTCACGGGTATCACGGGCACTCCGGTCAGTTTGCCAAACATATCGTAATCCAGAACACTATTATTTCGAGTGAAATCGTCGTACATATTCAGTGCCATGATTACTTTCATGTCCGAATCTATCAAGTCTGTTGTAAGGTATAGTCCACGTTCCAGGTTGGTAGCATCCACCACGTTCACTATCACGTCGGGCAATGAATCGTATAGCAAATCCCGCAGTGTATGATTCTGAAGTTGCTCACCGGATAAAGCATACACACCGGGCAAATCAATGATTTCGATTTTATATCCCAAATAATCAATCTGAAACTTCTTCACCTCCACCGTAACCCCGGCGTAATTCCCAACACGTTCATTTTGTTTCGTGAAATAATTAAAAATCGTAGTCTTTCCCGATGTGTTATTGCCAACCAATGCTAAGGTAAAACTCTTCGAAGCGTGTGTAGTCTTTTTATTCTGTGAACTCAACACCTGTGTCTCAAAATTCACGTTCTTTTCTTTTTGAGTGCTTTCGGTGTCTATTTCAATAAGCTTCGCCTCGCTATTTCGTAAAATAATTTTATACCCTTTTATTTCATATTCAACCGGATCTTTCATGGGCGCTTTCCGAACCAAGGAAATGGTTTCTCCTACCACCAATCCCATTTCCATCACCCGTCTGCGGAAGGCTCCTCTGCCTCTAATCTTTACGATTTCAGCCGTTTCTCCGATTTTTTTTAGTTCTAATAAAGTCATTTGCTTTGGTTAAGGGCGCTAATTTAGACATATTATAAATAATGGCAAAATTTATTTTCAATAAAATCGTTTTTTTAACTATTTTTGTAAAAAAATATAG
>CAIOJS010000036.1 GCA_903858655.1 uncultured bacterium
AGACAGAGTAAGCTACAAAACAGAAAAGAGAAACTTGTATCCCGATGCCTATAATAAAAATTTAAATCTTATTATTCAGTTTGTTTCATTGGATGATTTTGAGAAATTGGCTGATGAAGAACCTGAATGGAGTTCTGTTTCAACCTATAAAATAAAACAAGCTGCTGAAAAAATACGGAAAGCATATATAAAAAATTCTAGCAATGGAGCAGTTGTGTTTTACGATCCTGTCGGTTGGGCAGATAGAAAAGAAAGAGGAAATTGGAATGAAATGGAAAAATCAGGTAGGGAAAAGGCAATAAAAATGCTAAAACTTCAAGTGGCAGATTTTATTGAATGGCTTAAAAAAGAATATAAAATAAAGAATAAATGACCCTGGAATGCATATCACACTTCATTTAACCTCTTCATGTAACTTTAATTGTGAGTATTGTTACACCGCGAAGAATGAAAATGTTATTTCAATGTCAGAAGAAATAGCTTTCAAAGCTATTGAGTTTGCATCAAATGCTATGTCGCCAAAAATTGGAGTAATTTTCTTTGGAGGCGAACCGCTATTGAAAAAAGACATAATTAAAGCCACTGTAGAAAGATGTAAGCAACTGGAAGCTCAGGATTTTCTTACATATCAGTTTCACTATAAAATAACCACAAACGGATTGCTTCTTGATGATGAATTTCTTCAATATGCTTTGGAAAACAATATTCATATTTCGTTAAGTATAGACGGAATAAAAGAAGCTCATGATAAACATCGAAAAACAACTGATGGCAAAGGCACTCACGAAATAGTTGTTGAAAAAGCTACGAAACTTCTTTCTTACCAGCCTTATGCGAATGCTTATATGGTGGTTACACCCGAAAATGTTTCCCATTATTATGAATCGGTTAAATTTTTAATTGATACTGGATTTATCTATATCATAGCTTCACTAAATTATGCCGGTAAATGGGAGCAAAAGCATTATGCAGTTTTAAAGAAACAGTATGAGAAACTGGCAAAATATTACACTACCTTAACCCTTAAAGAAAAAAAATTCTTCTTTAGCCCTTTTGAAATGAAACTTTCTACTCACATAAAAGGAAAGGATATTCTCTGTACTGATTGCCATTTAGCCCAAAAGCAAGTTTCCATTGCTCCTAATGGAGATATTTATCCTTGCGTTCAGTTTGTTCAGGATGCCATATCCAATACAGAATTTGTCATTGGCAATGTTGTGTCAGGTTTTGATGAACAAAAAAGAAAAATAATGTATGAAAAGTCACAATCCGCAAATCCTGATTGCGATTTATGCAGTATTACATCTCGTTGCAATTACAAATGTAGTTGCCTGAATTGGCAAACTACAGGTTTATTAAATCAACCGTCATCGGTTCTTTGTGAAACCGAAAAAATACTCGTTCCTATTGTTGATAAATTAGGCGAAGATTTGTTTAGAAGACGATCACCACTTTTTATTCAGAAACATTACAACACAGCGTACTCTATCTTCTCATTGATGGAAGATGATAATTGGATGTTGATGAAAAACAACTAAGGATTTTTTATTGGTAAAAGAAAAATATTTGTATCTTTGTAAAAAAAAATAGGATGTAAGGAAAGCTTATGAAGACATGAGCGGGAGAGGTAGGTGCCTCTTTCAACCAGAAAAAAACCTAAGGGGGTTTAGTAACCTTTTTATTTGAATTTTGAAGAGGACTGAATCTCATAATTTTGTTTAGTACTGAATTTAAAAACAACTATTTATGGAACAGCAATTTTTCACTATCGAAACCAAGCGATGCATTACGCAAACGACACGTAAGATGAAAAAACTTATGTTGACGGTTTTGTTTTTTATGGCTATTGTTGCCAAAAGCCAAGCCCAATGTAACACCTATGTCCATATAGAGGCAGGCGTTGATGCGTGTATGTTTGCCGTTATAGTGAGTACTTTACAAACGCTAACCCCTTGCTCCGCGCCTCCCGAATATGCTCAACTTACGGTGGGCGATTATGCCTATATAAATTTTACGCCTTCCTCGTGTGTAACTACTTGCATGGCTGGAACGCTAGTGGATATCACCTGTGTGCAATTGATAACAGGCATAGAAAATACGGAAGCTACCCACTCGCTCAACGTATTCCCAACGCTGTTTCAATCGGAGATAAACATAGAAGGAAAAGATATCACAAACATAGAGATTGACGATGCCTTAGGCACGCAATTGCTGGTTATAAAATATCCAAATGCTGCCCCTATTGATTTGTCCATGCTAAGTAAAGGGGTTTACTTTGTCAAGATTCGTTTCAACAATCAAACAATCATAAAGAAGATAGTGAAGATTTAGATTGAAGTGAGAATAAAGAATCTTATCAATTTAATTAGGAATTTTGTATCTTTAACAAGCTTATATACCTATAAATAGCATACAATGGGAAACATTGACAACGGTCTTCAATTTGTCCATGTGACGGATGACGACAGCTTCGAAATAATGGAGAAAAAGTATCTCCAAGCTCTTGAAGAACATCCTGAATACAGAGCGGATTATCTACATGCCATGTATTTTCTGTATTGGCAGTATCAGGAATATGAAAACGCGTTAATAGCCATCTATCAGGCTATTCAATGTATGAGATCCCCCGATGATATTCCTGAATATTATCATTGCCTTGCCAATGCGTTCCGGGATTTGCAAAAATATCCCGAAGCCATTGAAGCCATGCACAAGTCGGCAGAAGCATCGCCATTCAAAGCGGTAAGTTATTATTATTTGGGTGATATGTATCTTGAAAGCGGCAATTTTGAAAAAGCCGTTGCCATTTTCTCTGCCATTGTTACCCTGCCTCTTCCCAATTATGAGTTTTCAAACGAGGATTATTTTTTAGAATGCACGGCGTATTACTATACGGAGGAATCTGACAATATTTTGGATGAGGACTATAAAGAACAGCGAGCCTTGAACATTTACATGAAACTATTGGCAGCAGCTACCACCGATACCCAACGGGCTTATATGCATTGCGTGCTCTCCGAATTTTATATGCACTATGGTCATCATCTAAAAGCAGCGGAGGAGTCTGAGAAAGCCTGCGATCTGGACCCCGACAATCCAATTCTCTCGTTTATTGAGTAAGGACGCTGTTGTCTTGTGCACCAAAATCATCCAGAACATATTTATAGCCCCAAATTTATTGAGCAAAAGGTCACATATATTCATAACAATCCCGTGAGAGCCGATATCGTTACTAAGCCGGAAGATTATTTATATTCAAGTGCCTGCAATTATGCTGATATGGATAGTTTATTAAACGTAGCTAAAGTAGATTTTTTATTGAAAACATTTTGAATGCTCTAGGCAATACCTGGAAAAATATATTCGACTAAGGCTGTGCCTTAGCCGAACGTCATAGGTTTACAATCTTTAACCTCATGCCAACGGAGGTGATGGAGGTGGAAATCACAATTTTCGCATGAGCACGGGTGGCGAAACTTGGACTAATTTAGAAAATAATGGCAAATCACATTTTTTAGTTACTGATTTAACTAACGACACACTGTATTATTTTCAAAGTCGTCCGGTTCTTACAAAAAATAGAGTGGCTCCTTGGAGCACTATTTTTTCTTTAAAAGCACGTGATTGATACGTTGCTTACTTACATTGTAGATTTATTAATTCATATAATTTAAAACGATAGCCGCAAGCTATCGTTTTTTTTATGTGGATGTTTTTCAAGTATATATAAAGTATTTATATAGTAAATAGTGGTTGTAGGCGCAACTTTTTATAGGTTGCTTCCACAAATGCCATCGTTGCTTCCACAAATGAAGTTGTTGCTTCCGTAAATGGAGTGGATGCTTCAATCAATGGTATGGTTGGTTTCATCCATAGTGTTGTTGCTTCCATCCATGGTGTTGTTGCTTTCATCCATGGTGTTGTTGCTTCCATCAATGGTGTTGTTGCTTCCATCCATGGTGTTGTTGCTTTCATCCATGGTGTTGTTGCTTCCATCAATGGTGTTGTTGCTTTCATCCATTGTGTTGTTGCTTTCATCCATTGTGTTGTTGCTTCCATCAATTGTGTTGTTGGTTCCACAAATACAAAAGATGGCTACGTAAAATGTTAATTTCTCTATTTCGTTATTTTATTTGATTGTTTTACAGGTGTTTATAAAATATAATCCCAAGTCATAATCATCCTGAATAAAAAACTCCTTGGGCTAAATTTAAGATTTGGCGCTACGTGTTTCTTAGTGCTCTTAGTGTCTTTGTGGTTTCAAGAGTAACACTGAGATATACCGAGAAAATGAGTTACACAGAGAATTA
>CAIOJS010000037.1 GCA_903858655.1 uncultured bacterium
ATAAGGACAATTAGAGCTACAACAACAATATTGACAAGATTGATTGGAAGCAAATATTTCCATTCGAGATTCAACAATTGGTCAATACGTAAACGTGGGAAAGTCCATTTAATCCACATCATTAAAAAGATAACAAATGCTGTTTTGCCAAAATACCATACTATCGGTGGAATGAAATCCATAGCATTGTTGAATCCTTCCAATCCAGGAATGTGTAATGGCATCCATCCTCCTAAGAAAACCGTTGCGGCAACAGAAGCCACCAAAAACATATTCATATATTCGGCTAAGAAGAAAAACGCAAATTTAATCCCAGAATATTCAGTGTGGAAACCTGCAGTAAGTTCCGATTCTGCTTCCGCTAAATCGAAAGGTCCGCGGTTGGTTTCGGCTGTACCCGCTGTTATAAACACACAGAAAGCAAGAATAGCAGGAATATGTCCTTTGATAATCCACCAAGCATCGGCTTGACTTTCCACTAAAGTGGAGAGTTGAAGTGTACCGCTGTAAATAACGATAACAAGTAAGGATAAGCCCACCGATAATTCGTAACTTACAATTTGAGCTCCACTACGCATGGCACCAATCAAGGAATATTTGTTATTGCTCGACCATCCTGCTATCAATATACCAACCACCCCGACAGACGATACTGCCATGATGTAGAATATACCGATGTTGAAGTCAATGGCATGCAATCCCATAGCAAACGGAATGGCTGCTATGCCTAAGAAGGAAGCGATAATAACGATGAAAGGCGCAATATTGAATAAAAGCTTATCTGCCTTGCGAATCGTAATTAACTCTTTCAATAAAAGTTTAAACAAGTCGGCGATGGTTTGTAGTACACCATACCACCCTACCCTGTTAGGTCCGATGCGGTTTTGCATAAACGCGCATACCTTCCGTTCGGCGAGTACTAAATACAAGCCAATGACGGCATAAAAAATCAAAAACACTACTCCGATGAGCGTCATCTCAGCGAGAAATGCCCATGTGGAGGACAAATGGCTGTATAGATACTGATCTATAGAGTGTGTTAGCGGTGCTAAATCGTATTTTTGGTATCCCATAAAAGTAGTTTATCTGTCAATATCAGGAATTACTAAATCCAAAGAGCCACTGATGGCAACAAGGTCGGCAATTTTATATCCTGCAGTCAATTTGTTCATCACAAAAAGATTGCTGAAGTTCGGAGTGCGCAGCTTCAAACGATAAGGAGTTTTGTTGCCATCGCTGACAATATAAACGCCCAATTCGCCACGAGCGGTTTCAACACGTTGGAAATATTCACCTTCGGGCAATTTGATTACAGGTTTCATTTTCGCTGTATAATCATTGCCATCGGGCATTTTGTCCAAAAGCTTTTCGAGTATCACCATAGATTCCCACATTTCGTCCATACGGGCTTTGTATCTATGGAAGGTATCGCCTTTGGTGTATAAAATTTCTTTAAAGTCAATATAAGGGTAAGCACTGTAGGGTTCCACTTTGCGAATATCGCAAGCAAAACCGGATGCTCTTGCCGAAGGTCCTGTGATACCGTAATTGATGGCTGTTTCTTTGGACATGATTCCCAAATCTCTCGTTCTGTTTTGGAAAATAACATTGCCTGTCAACAGCGTATCGTATTCAGGAAGTTTCTTACGGAAATATTTGATAAAGTCGCGGATGCTTTGTTTGAAATTCGGATGCACATCATGCATCAAACCACCTGGAACCACAAAACTATGCAACAAACGCGAACCACAAGATTCTTCGAAAATATCCAAGATTTTTTCACGGTCGCGCAATCCGTAGAAGAAGCAGGTTAATCCACCCAAATCCATGCCGAAAGCACACCACCACAATTGATGGGATGCGATACGATTCAGCTCTGAGAGGATGCTGCGGATGTATTTCACACGTTCGGGAACTTCAATGTCGAGGGCTTTTTCGACGCACAAACTCACCGCTTCATTATTCATGTGTGCCGAAAGATAATCCAATCGGTCGGTTAGGTGAATAATTTGAGGATACGTAAGGCTTTCGCACATCTTTTCGATGCCGCGATGGATATATCCGCAATGCGGGATAAGGTACTTTACCGTTTCGCCCTGTAAAGATACCTCAAATCTAAGTACACCATGCGTGGAAGGGTGCTGAGGACCCATGTTGATGATATACTCAGGATTTTCGTCCAGTTCAACAATTACTTTTTTTTCTTCTGACATATAGCGATTTTCAGATTTTTTTACCTATTGTTATTGGCTATTCGCCAAATCTATCGTTCTATAATATTAATTTCATCCTTATAATCTTTCCGCAAAGGATAGCCCACCCAAGTGTCTTCCAAAAATATTCTGCGCAAATCGGGATGATTGGTAAATTTTATGCCAAACAAATCAAACGCTTCGCGTTCGTGAAATTCAGCGGTAGCATAAATATCATATAAAGAAGGAACTTCAGGAGTTTCGCGTCCATCGGTTTTCACTTTCAACACAATTGAATGACCAAATTCCGATGAAGTGAGATGATACACCACCGTGAAATAGGTTTGCCAATCAACTCCCGAAAGGCAAAACAAATAATCGAATTTCAAATCATTGGTTTCTTTCAATGTGGTTACAAACGCATGGAGTTTGTTGGCAGGCACAATCACATCGAGATATTGTTTATTGGTCATAAACTCTGCCTCGGGCAATAGCGCTACTATCTTTTCTTTCAGTTGTTCTTGTTCCATTGTTATTGGTTTTTCAAAAAGTTCTTATACAAAATCAGCTAAAGGATCTTTACGTTTCTTAAAGATGGTTTCGGTTTTTATTTTACGTTGCAATTGCAACACACCATATAATAAAGCTTCCGGGCGAGGAGGACAACCGGGGATATAAACATCCACAGGTATCACATGGTCAACACCGCGAACCACCGAATAGGAATTGTAGAAAAACGGACCGCCCGAAACCGCACATGCACCCATAGCTATCACATATTTTGGATCTGCCATCTGGTCATACAAACGTTTCAACACGGGTGCCATTTTGTGAACAATGGTTCCAGCCACTACGATAACATCAGCCTGACGCGGACTGGCACGATAGACTTCGATGCCAAAACGCGAAAAATCATGACGCGAAGCACCGGCAGCCATCATTTCGATACCGCAACAAGAGGTGGCAAAGGTGAGGGGCCAAACCGAATTGGCACGTCCCCAGTTCACAATGTCATCTATAGTGGTGAAAATAACATTCCCACCGCTTTTTTTGAACGTTTCGAGAGTTTCGTTATCCTTAAACTCATCGTATTTTATTCCTTTAATTTTTATGCCCATTTCAAAGCTCCTTTCTTCCATGCATAGATTAAACCCAAACCGAGTATGAAGAAAAATATCAGGATTTCAACAAAGGCACGCATTCCAACAGTTTTCATCACGACAGCCCAGGGAAACACAAACACAGTTTCAACATCAAATATCAGGTAAATGATTGCAAAGAGATAATACCCTACGTTGAATTGCACCCATGTGGTTCCTTGGGTTTCAATACCGCATTCGTAAGGTTCTGACTTTACGGGATTGCTTGATTTAGGTGGAATAATCATGGAAAAGCCTACTGCTAAGCCTACCAGTGCGACTGCCACAATAAAAAAGAGTACCAGTGATTCGTTATTCATAATTTCATTTTTAAAAGCGCCGCAAAATTATAAAAAAAACCAAACAATCAAATTTTTTATTACTTTTTTTTATTTTTTCTAACCATCTCTAATCTATACTATTAACAAAGCAACAAAATACAGGCTTACACGTCAAACGCTTTATTCATGTGGCTTACAGGCGTTTTTTAATAATATTATCAACACCCGAAAAAATTCAATGCTATTTTTGTCAAATTGTATTGATATATGTCAATCGCACGTCTTTCAGATGCGCGAACATACTCGTAATACGCTCTGTATGAAGTTTTCTAACCATAAATTCGATGCGACATTCGGTATCGAAATTATGAGCACGTTGCTCCACATTTTCGTCCTTCAAAATTCGCATCACATCATTCATGTGTGCATAATCGAAAAAAACTTCATACACATCGTTCACCGTCCGCTCGATGATGGTGTTTGCCTCCAGAGCATCTTTGGCAGCCGTCTTATAGGCATTGATGAGTCCGCTCACGCCCAACTTGGTGCCGCCATAATAGCGCACCACAACTATCAACACATTGGTGACATCTTTGGATTGAATCTGCCCAAAGATAGGTCTGCCTGCGGTGCCCGAGGGTTCGCCATCATCATTAAAACGGAAAGCAGTTTTATCGAAACCCAGGCGAAACGCATAACAATGATGCGTAGCATCGAAATATTTCTTTTTGATAGTTTCCAACGCCAGTTTCATCTCTTGCTCAGTGCTTACAGGCATAGCTATGCCAATAAATTTGCTGGCGCGGTCGCGAAAGATAGCCTCAGAGGGCTTCGCTATGGTGAGATAGGTGTCGGTGAAAAGCATGGGGACAAAAGTATATATTTTTGATTTAAGATTTGAGATTTGAAGAAAGAAAAAACCACTGAGACTCCCGACCTTCGGTACGGGACAGGACTGAGAGCACTTAGAAACACTAAGAAATAAAACACAAAGGCACTAAGACACAAAGGCACTAAGACACAAAGGCACAAAGACACAAAGACCACAAGACACTAATTAATTTGCGTCTTGGTATTTGGCATTTGGTATTTGGAGCTTAGTATTTGGGATTTTGAATTTAACACCTCTGTGAACCTCCGTGCTTTTCCTCCGTGTGACTCTGTGGTATAAAAAAACTAAGACTTGCTTTCATCAAACCATATTAGAATCTATCATTTTCGGGGTTGACTCAATTGTCTAATATAAAAATGGTAACAAGAACTGATTTTTGTTACAAATTAAGAAAAGTAGTAATTGGATGGCTACGGACTAATGAGCTAATAAATAACATTATAAATGCATCTTCTCGAAAGAAGAATAGTATATAATTAATTTATAACGCATCTTATCGAAATAAGAATGGTAAATAATTAATTATATACGTATCTTCTCGAATGAAGATTGATAAATAATAAATTATATACGCATCTTCATTCGAGCTATTGAGTATAAAATATTTTTGCTAAGAATAATGATTTGTTCAAATCAATTTAGAATTTAGAATTAAATATAATCACAGTGGAAAGCAAAGAAAGAAACAGAGGTTCACTGCCTATGTTGAACCATTGCTTTGAAATAATTTTATTTACATGGCAGCTATGTTTTGAAAGTGGGTTTGTTGGGGAGGGGGGATTTTTTTTGGGGAATTTTGGAGGGAAATGTGGTTTGTTTGGGGGGAAATGATTAGTAGATAATTATTTTTGGATGAAAATAAATTATTTTTGGATTGATTTAATTGTGTAATTTTGACACATGAAATAAACCATTTATGAAAGCCAGCCGGATTATCCTGAATAATGAAACAAGGATACAAATAGATTTCCTTTATAATAAGGAAATAGCAAGTCAAATAAAACAACTATCTGATGTTCGTTGGAGCAATACCATTAAG
>CAIOJS010000038.1 GCA_903858655.1 uncultured bacterium
AAAGGTATTCAATTGGAGAAGCGATACAGAAATAGTTTTGCTCCTCTTAGATATTTTAAGTTGTCCATTTTTGAATGATTCAGTAAGTAAAAATGATAAAAAACGTATCATTGACCTAATTAATGTTTTTGAAGAAGAATTTATAAAACCAATAACTAATATAGGAGAATATTCGAAAAAACTTAAGGATATTGCTAAAGAGCTTTATAATGTGCAACCAATCAAAGACAAAATTGTTTATTCAAGACACTATAATAAGTTTTCAAGTTCATTGACCAATTATCTGAAAGAACTTCAAAATAACTCAATTGTTTTTAATTCTGTTTATAAATACGAAGAAAATCTATCTGAATCTTTAGCTAATTTCAGGTCTAATTTTTCTGAATCAATTAACATCTATAAATATAAAAAAGAAATTTTAAATTTGCTAGATATTACGAGTAACCAATATGAATTAATTAAATCTGAAAAGTATTGGTTTATCAAATGGACAAACTTTGACTTTGGTATGGAATTACAAGCAAAAAGAAGCCAAGAGGTGTATTGAAAATATTGCCGCAACCGACAGTTAGAAATGACAACACACACAAGCGGTTCAAGCAGGTTCTAAAACTGAACTCTTGAAAAGAAGTAGCCTAAGTCGGGGGCTACTTTTTTAATAAAACAAGCACAATTAATAAAGGAATAGAATCATGCTAAAATATTTAATCATTTTCGAGAAAACCGAAACAGGCTATAGTGCTTACGTTCCCGATTTGCCCGGATGTATAGCAACAGGTAAAACAAAAGCCATCGTTGAAAAACATATCGTTGAAGCCATTCAATTTCATTTGGAAGGTATGAAAGAAGAGCATATAAAATTCCCTTTAAATCGTACTGACGCAGAAACATTTGTCTTTGCTGTATAAATAAATGTCTTTTTGTTTTTAAACCTTTATAGATGATCGAACCCAGTTGTGCAGATGTTCTCCAACTTAAGTCCTTTCTATCCTTTTATGCTATTGCCGATAATGCCAATAGCAAAAAACAATTTAACCATTCAACAATTTAGCCATCACTCCTCCACCACCACCAACTTAGGATAACACAAAAAATATTTCCGTATGGTGCGCGACAATAGTTCGGTGTTAATTTGGTCCGAACTTTTGGTTATGTCCACCACACTGCCATCCCGATAGAGCATCGAAATCTTATCAAAAACAGGATTGTAGGCATTGTTTGCCACTTCGTCGGTAAACACAAAATAGCCCACCTCTTCCTCCGTCAAATCATAAGCCTGTTTGGTTTTTTGTTTCAAGTTGTCCACATAATTTGCATCAAAAGCAGCATCTTGTATCTCTATTTTCAACAAATGGCGTTTCACAAGCTTCTCGCTCAACAGTCGCAGGATTCTATCCTTTGATTTTGTCCACGTTTTTATACAGAAAAACACATCATAATCATCTAACTCAGCAAAAACAGCTAACAATTCGGGCTTCGTTCTGAAATCCTGTTCCGTGGGATGTAGCTTCAAAAACAGTTGCAAAGCCTCGCTTGCAAAAACCTCTTCACCCTGCTCCACCAAATATTTAGCACGTCGCAACACGCGTATCAACAACTGCTCAGCCGAAAGCACCGTCTTGTGGAGATACACCTGCCAATACATCAATCGGCGCGCCACAATAAACTTCTCAATAGAGTAAATGCCTTTGATATCAACCACCAATTCGTCTTGACGCACGTTCAACATTTTGATGATGCGGTCGGTGCTTATCACCCCTTCCGACACACCTGTGAAGAAACTATCACGCATCAAATAATCCAATCTGTCCACATCCAACTGACTCGACACCAATTGATGTAAAAACCTTTTTGGATGCTCATCGGCAAAAATCTGTTTCGCCATCAGCAGTTGATTGTCGAACATTTCATTCAATCGCTCCATAAACAACAAGGAGAAAAGCTCGTGAGGGATGCCGGGCACCAAGGTCTGTTCCAAAGCATGAGAAAACGGTCCGTGACCAATATCATGCAACAAAATGGCAAGCATCAAACTTTGTTGCTCCTCATCCGTCACCATATTATCCTTCAACTTAAGCATTTCAATGGCTTGCCCCATCAAATGCATCGCCCCAAGGGCATGTTGAAATCGGGAATGTATGGCTCCAGGATAAACCATATAGGTGAGTCCCAATTGTTTTATATAACGCAAGCGTTGAAAATAGGGATGTTCTATAATATCAAAAATGAATTCGTTCGGAATTGTAATAAAACCATGAACGGGGTCGTTTATAATTTTTCTTTTGTTATGAACCATGTGCAGAGAAGATTTTTGCGTACCTTTGTATAAAATTTCGAGTTCAATATTACGCATTTTTGTCGAATTAATTTAAAAAAAATATTTTTATGAGTAAAGTACGGATTTTATGGGTGGATGATGAGATAGATTTATTACGACCACATATACTCTTTCTTCAAGAAAAAGGTTACGACGTAACCACCTCAAACAATGGCGATGAAGGCTTAGATTTGATTAACGCAAGCAACTTTGATATCATCTTTTTGGATGAAAATATGCCCGGTATTTCGGGTATGGAAACTTTAGCACAGATACGGAATAATTTTCCGAATTTGCCTGTGGTGATGATCACCAAGAACGATCAGGAGCATACCATGGAAGATGCCATTGGCTCTAACGTTTCGGATTATCTAATAAAACCTGTAAATCCAAATCAGATATTATTATGTTTGAAGAAAAACCTCGAAAATAAACGTTTGGTGAGCGAAAAAACCACACAAGCTTATCAACAAGAGTTTCGCAACATCGGCATGGAAATATCAAATCGTTTATCCTTCAGCGAATGGAAAGATATTTACAAAAAGATGGTGTATTGGGAATTGGAATTGGAAAAATCCAATGATGATTCGATGAACGAAGTGGTGCTGTTGCAGAAGTCAGAAGCAAACACCATGTTCACCAAATTCTATGAAAACCATTATATTGAATGGATTAGTGGCAAAACCAAAGACACACCGGTATTGTCCCATAATTTATTTAAAGAAAAAATATTCCCCCACATGACGAATCCGCGTCCATTGTTTGTCATTTTGATTGACAATTTGCGCTACGACCAATGGAAAATGATACAACCCATCATTGAAGAGTATTACCGCGTACAAGACGATGATTTGTTTTATAGCATAGTGCCCTCGGCAACACAATATTCACGTAATGGAATATTTAGTGGATTGTTACCTTCGGAAATAGCGCGTAAATATCCTAAATATTGGGTGGAAGAAGAAGACGAAGGCACCAAAAATCAATTTGAAAGCGAATTGCTCACCGAACTTTTGAAACGATATGGGAAAGACATAAAATTCAACTATTCGAAAATATTAAACATTGCGGCAGGCAAAAAATATGTGGAGAATCTGCCGAATATCATCAATAATAAGCTGAATGTGTTGGTCTATAACTTCGTGGATATGCTTTCTCATGCCCGCACCGAGATGGAAGTGATACGTGAGCTTGCCGACGACGAATCGGCATATCGTTCCATCACGCTGTCGTGGTTCAAACATTCGCCTTTGTTGGATGTTATAAAATACATATCCGAAAACAATGCGAATCTTGTAATCACCACAGATCATGGAAGTGTGAAAGTCACGAATCCTGTGAAGATTGTAGGCGATAAAAACACCAATACCAATCTTCGGTATAAATTCGGACGTTCGTTGAATTATAATAAAAAAGAAGTATTTGAAGTGAAGAATCCTGAGGATATTTTTCTGCCGCGTTTCAATGTGAGCACCAATTATGTTTTCTGCCGTTCCAATGATTTCTTCGCCTATCCGAACAACTTCCATTATTATGCCAATTATTACAAAAACACCTTTCAGCACGGCGGTATTTCGATGGAAGAAATCCTAATTCCAATCATCTATCTAAATCCGAAATAGTATGTCGTCTAAGATGAGCTGCAAAACTGTTGAGGAATTACAGCCAATTGCAGATGCATTACTAAAAACATTTCCCAACGAACGCATCTTTACCCTTCAAGGGGAATTGGGGGCAGGAAAAACCACTTTTATTAAAGCTATCTGCAATCAATTGCATGTGATGGATGCTACCAACAGTCCCTCATTCGCCATCGTAAACGAATACAACACTGAAGATGGTACAAAACTTTACCATTTTGATTTCTATCGCCTCAAGAAACTTGAAGAAGTTTACGACATCGGCTACGAGGAATATTTTTACAGTGGTAATTATTGTTTCATAGAGTGGCCCGAACTTGTAGCAGATATTTTGCCTGAATCTTATGTTGAAATAAAAATAGAATGGAATTTAATTGACGATACGCGAAACTTTTTTTTCGAAAAAAGGTAATAAGGAATTGATATTTTAATTAATTTTATGGTGTCAAATTTTTAGGGGCAATTTTTTATTATGGATTCAAAACAAGACTTTATCAAATTTTCGTATTCAGAGCAATTTATCACGCAGCCTGAAATGCTTGAGATTAAGAAACAGCGGTCTCAATTGCTTATTGGTGTACCCAAAGAGATAGCTTTTCAGGAAACACGCATTGGTTTGGTTCCGGAGGCTGTAGCCATGTTAGTGAACAACGGACATACGGTCATCATAGAATCTAATGCGGGCAAAGCAGCCCATTTCCCCGATAGTGATTACAGTGAGGCAGGGGCACAAATTGTTTACACTTCAGCGGAAGTTTTTCAAGCAGATATTATCATAAAAGTTGCACCACCCTTGCCTTCGGAAATAGAAAAACTCAAAAAAAGAACGACACTATTTTCCGCACTAAACTTACCGGGTCAAACGGATGAATACTTCAAACGTTTGATGTTGAAGAAAACCACCGCCATTTCGTATGAACATATAAAGGATAAAACCAACTCATATCCTGTGATTCGCTCCCTAAGCGAAATCGTTGGCAACACAGCAATTTATATCGCTTCTGATTATTTGGGCAGCACAGAACATGGCAAAGGAAAAAGTCTTGGAGGTTTTTCAGGCATCACCCCCGCTGAGGTTGTTATTATTGGGGCAGGTACTGTTGGTGAATTTGCGGCACGTGCTGCCATTGGCATGGGAGCTACGGTCAAAGTTTTCGACAACTCTGTTTACAAATTGCGAAGCCTTCAAACCAAAGTCAATGAACGTTTATTCACGTCCATCATTCAGCAAAAAATCTTAGCGAAAGCCCTATTAACAGCAGATGTTGTCATTGGAGCATTGCATACAGTTAATGAGCAAGCCCTTTGTGTTATTTCTGAAGATATGGTAAGAGCTATGCCACATGGCTCTGTTATTATTGATGTCAGTATTGTCAACGGAGGATGTTGCGAAACCTCACGTGTTACAAATCATAGCCATCCGATTTTCAAAAAGCATGGTGTCACTCATTATTGTATTCCCAATATCTCTTCAAAAGTGCCACATACAGCCTCTTATGCATTAAGTAACTTCTTTGCTCCTATTATTCTACAGATAGCAGATGAAGGTGGAGTGAATACTTTTTTGAAAAACAATCAAGGTGTTCGTCGCGGAACTTATTTGTATAATGGCATCCTGACAAATAAACATATCAGCGATCTCTATAATATCACTTTTCAGGATATAGATTTACTCATGTTTCCCCTTCATTAAGGAATTTCTCAAATTCCTTCGATAAAACCACATTTTTGTTGTAAAAAAAGTGCGTTTGTAAACAGTTGAATATCCGCAACATTATTTTTTTTTTAACCATTTAACACGACTAATCTGTTTTTTTTTATTTGTTGAGAATAAAGAAATTATTATCTTTGCTGCCCAATATGATTAATCAGCAAACTATTACCAGACCGATAAGTGTTGCAGGCAAAGGCTTGCATACCGGCGAAGAAGTAATTCTGACATTTAAACCTGCACCCGAAAATCACGGTTATATATTTAAACGTGTTGATTTGGAGAACCAACCATTGGTTCATGCATGCTTAGACAATGTTGTAGATACCTCGAGAGGGACTACTATTGAAGAAAACGGCGTTCGAGTCTGCACCATCGAACATACGTTAGCCGCTTTAGCAGGTCTTGAAATTGACAATATTCTAATTGAACTCAACAGTTCTGAAACGCCTATATTAGATGGTAGTTCCATTCGCTTTGTAGAAGCATTGTTGGCTGCAGGCATTGTGGAACAAAAAGCTCCCAAAAAGTTTATCGAACTCGCGTCGAACTTTGAGTATTATGATGCCGAACGCAATGTTGAAATCCTTGCAATGCCAAGCGACAAACTTCGCATCACCACCATGATAGACTATAACACCAATGTGTTGGGAACCCAATTTGCCACACTCAACGATATCAGTCATTTTAAAGATGAAATTGCAAATTGCCGCACCTTTGTCTTTCTTCATGAATTGGAATATTTACTTGAAAACAATCTAATAAAAGGTGGTGATTTGAATAATGCCATTGTTTTTGTCAATCGTATTATTTCTCAAGAAGAATTAGATCATTTAGCGGTTGTGTTCGACAAGCCTAAAGTCACTGTTTTGAAAGAAGGCATACTGAACAACCTTGAATTAAATTTCCCCAACGAACCCGCTCGTCATAAACTATTGGATATTGTTGGCGATTTGGCATTGCTTGGAGGCACCTTGAAAGCACATATTATCGCCAAACGCCCGGGGCACTATTCAAACGTTAGTTTCGCGAAGAAAATTGCCGCATTAGTTGATACAAAAAGCAAAAAGAAGACGCAAAAAGAAGTTTTTGATTTGACCAAACCCCCATTGTTCGACATCAATCAAATAAAGAAAATACTACCCCATCGTCCACCATTTTTATTAATAGATAAAATTTTGGAGATGAGCGAAAACGGCATTATCGGTTTGAAGAATGTAACCATGAATGAGAGTTTCTTCGTCGGTCATTTCCCTGATGAGCCTTTGATGCCCGGAGTATTGCAAATCGAAGCTATGGCACAATGCGGTGGCATATTTGCCTTGCAGACAGTTCCCGACCCTGAAAATTATCTCACCCTATTCTTAAAAATAGAACGTGCCCGTTTCAAACATAAGGTCGTACCGGGAGACACCTTAATCTTTAAAATAGAACTAACAGCTCCTATCCGAAGAGGTATTTGTCAAATGATAGGCTATGCTTATGTAAATAACCAGATTGTGATGGAAGCCGAATTATTGGCTCAACTTGTAAAAAAAGATAAAAAATGAATCAACCTTTAGCATACGTTCATCCACAGGCAAAAATTGCCAGCAATGTTGTTATCGAACCTTTTGTAAGCATTGATAAAAATGTAGAAATAGGTGAAGGCACTTGCATCGGTCCCAATGTAACCATATTGGAAGGTGCTCGCATCGGAAAGAATTGCAAAATCTTCCCGGGTGCCGTGATTTCTGCCGTACCTCAAGATTTGAAATATGCCGGAGAAGATACTATTGTAAAAATTGGCGATAACGTCACGATACGAGAATTCGTTACTATTAATAGAGGTACGAAAGCCAACTTCGAAACTATCATAGGCAACAATTGTCTCTTGATGGCGTATGTGCATGTGGCACACGATTGCATTATCGGAAACAATGTTATTTTAGCTAACTCGGCAGCTTTGGCAGGTCATATTAAGATTGATGATTGGGCTATCATTGGTGGTATGGTTGCTGTACATCAGTTTGTGAACATTGGCGTGCATACCATGATTTCAGGTGGTTGTTTGGTTCGTAAAGATGTTCCGCCTTTCTGCAAAGCAGCACGTGAGCCGCTATCCTATTCAGGTATAAATTCTATCGGCTTACGCCGTAGAGGATTTTCATCCGAGAAAATTAAAGAAATCCAAGATATTTACCGTATCATTTTCATCAATGGTTTAAACACTTCACAAGCCATACGCTATATAGAGGCTGAATTGCCTGCTACTCCAGAGCGCGATGATATTATTTCTTTTATTATGAATTCTAGACGAGGCATCATGCGTGGCTACACACGTAACAATAATGGTAAAGAAAAGAAGGACATTCTTTAATCCGTAGCACTATTTTTTTCTGACTGAATTTATGCTGTTTTCTTCAAAACACTCAAAAACATCCCTTGGAAGATGATATTTTTGTTGTTTAAGGCAAAATAAATTAGAAAATGTTTTCGTATGTCGAAAAAAATTCGCACCTTTGCAACCCTATTTAAAAAAACATATTTTAATAATTAAAAACTAAACAATTATGCCAGCAAGAATCAGATTACAACGTCATGGTAAAAAAGGCATGCCTTTTTACCACATTGTAGTTGCGGATGGTCGTGCACCACGTGATGGAAAATTTATTGAGAGAATTGGCACTTACAAC
>CAIOJS010000039.1 GCA_903858655.1 uncultured bacterium
ATTAGGCGGCAGGCTCTACCTACGTCGGAAATATCAAATATGGCTTTTCCTTTTAAAAAGATTTCCTAATGCACAATAGAAAAAAGGCTTGCCCCATATCGAGGCAAGCCTTTTTCAATTTCCAAAACCTTAGTAGAAATGAATGACATAAAGCATCCCAAACCTTATTAGCTTATTAAATTCTATCAAAAAACGTTGATTGTAAAAGAAGGTAATAAGGTTGATTTCTGTGTTTGTATGGCATTTCTACTAAGGTGGGAGAGGAAAGGAAGAAGGTTTTTTTTGATTTTGAGTATTTAGGTTTCGGATGAGAAGTCATCAGATGACTTGGAGTCATCAGATGACTGTGTCAAGAAAGGAAGAAGGTTTCATTTTTTGGTTTTGAGTGGTAGTTGAAAAGGGGGCGTTGGTGGGTGAAATGTGGGAAATTGTAGATTTTATTTTGTCGGGTCGGGAGAAATGTTTACTATTGTTGTCGAATTTGAAAAATGTTGCATTTTAAAAACTAATTAGAAATGAGAAAACAAGTATTAATTTTAAGCCTGAGCATTTTATGCTTGAGAAGTATTATGGGATTTGGACAAGGAACGACACACGGTTTTAGACTGATTGAGAAACGATTCGTGAAGGAGGTGAACGCGGATTGTTATTATTATGAACATGTGAAAAGCGGGGCGCGACTGCTGAAGATAGCGTCGGCGGACGAGAACAAGACGTTTGGCATTGCGTTTAAGACGGTGCCGTATTCGGATAACGGTGTGGCGCATATTATGGAGCATTCGGTGTTGAATGGTTCGACGAATTTTCCGGTGAAAAGCCCGTTTGATGTGTTGATGAAGGGTTCGCTGAAGACGTTTATTAATGCGTTTACGTCGAAGGATTTTACGATGTATCCTTGCGCGAGTATGAACGATAAGGATTATTTTAATTTGATGCATGTGTATATGGATGCGGTTTTTCATCCGCTGATTTATACGGATAAAAGGATTTTGAAGCAGGAGGGTTGGCATTATGAGGCGATGGATAAGGATGCTGCGATTACGTATAAGGGGGTGGTGTATAATGAAATGAAGGGTGCGTATTCGAGTCCGACGCGGGAGTTGTCGTATCAGATTTATAAGAATTTGTTTCCTGAGAGTATGTATGGATGGGAGTCGGGAGGGTATCCGACGGCGATTCCGACGCTGACGTACGATGAGTTTATAAAGTTTCATCAGAAGTTTTATGTGCCTGAGAATTCGTATATTTTTCTGTATGGAAATGCAGATATGGATAAGGAGTTGGAGTTTTTGGACAAGGAATATTTGTCGCAATATACGAAGGCTGGGAACAGAGCGGTGATTGAGGATCAGAAGGCGTTTGGGGCGATGAAGAATGTTACGGAGTTTTATCCGATTTTGGATGGAGCGGATATGAAGGGACAGACGTATTTGTCGTTGGATTTTGTGGCAGGACATAATACGGATATGGAGTTGGGGATGGCGTTGGATATAGTTTGTGATGTGTTGTTTAATCAAGATAATGCGCCTGTTAGGTTGGCGTTGGAGAAGGCAGGTGTGGGAAAGGATGTGAATGCGGCGACTTCGAATTTTAAGCAGAATGTGATTACGATAAATGTGCAGAATGCGAATCCTGAGGATAAGCAGAAGTTCTATGATGTGGTGATGAGTACGCTGAAGGAAGTTTGCGCGAAAGGGATAGATATGAAAGAGGTGCAGGGGATTTTGAATCGGACAGAGTTTCAACTTAGGGAAGGGAATGATGCGCAGAAAGGGATAAGTTATATGCAGCAGATAGAGCCGGGATGGTTTTTTGCGGATGATCCATTTTTGAATTTGGAATATGAAAAGACGTTGACGAAGTTTAAGGCGGCGTTGAAAGGGAAGTATTTGGAGGGTATCGTGATGAAATATTTTGTGGAGAATCCTCATGCGTTGTTGATTTCGATGGAGCCGAAAGTGGGCTTGGATAAGGAAAAGAATGCGAAGCAAGCAGCGGAGTTGGTAGCGTATAAAGCGAAACTGTCGCCAACGGAGGTTGACAATTTGGTGAAGGAAACAAATGAGTTGATAGCGTTTCAGAAAAGGGAAGATACGCCTGAGGCATTGGAGACGATACCGTTGCTGAAGTTGAGTGATGTGAATCCGAAAGCGACATGGTTTGGTTGTGAGGAGAAACAAGCGGGAGGAACGAAGGTTTTGTTTCATGATGAGTTTACGAATAACATAGTTTATACGGATATGTTTTTTGATTTGCATGTGTTGCCGACGGAGTTGTTGCCCTACGCGTCGTTGCTGACGAATGTGTTGACGTCTTTGGATACGAAAAATTTTACCTACGGGGAATTGAATCGGGAGTTGAACACGAATACGGGAGGCTTCTACACGAATTTGGATAGCTATTTGGAAAATCAGGATGACAATAAAATGATTGCGAAGTTTACGGTTACATCCAAGGTGATGAACAGTTCGTTGGATAAGATGTATGAGTTGGCGGCAGAGATATTGAATACGACGAATTATACGGATACGGCACGATTGAAGTCTATTTTGGTGCGCCATCAGTCGCAGTTGGATGCGTCGGTGAAACGCGATGGGAGAGGGGTTGCGACGAATAGGTTGACTTCGTATTTTACGAATAAAGGTATGTTTACGGAATTGACAAGCGGGTTGGAGTATTTTTGGTTTGTGAGCAGATTGGTGAAGGATTTTGATAAGAATTCGCAGGAGATAGTGAATAATTTGAAGAAGACGGCGGCTTTGTTGTTTACGAAGGATAATATGATGTTGGCAACAACATGCAGCAAGGCGGATGTGGATAAGTTTATGGTAGCGAGCACGAGTTTTGGTAAGAAATTGGCTTCGACGAAACCTGTGTTGAATACATGGAAGTTTGCGTTGGAGAAAAAGAATGAGGGGATACTGACGACCTCGAAGGTGCAATATGTGATAGATGGTTATGATTTCAAGAAGTTGGGTTATGCATGGAATGGAAAGATGCGGGTGCTGAACCAAATTATGTCTCGGGAATGGTTGACGAATCAGATACGGGTGATAGGTGGCGCGTATGGCGGATATTCATCTATTTCGCCCAATGGAGTGCTTACATTTGGTTCGTATAGGGATCCGAATTTGAAAGCGACAATAGACAATTATAATGCTACACCTGATTATCTAACAAAGTTTAATGCGGACGATAATGCGATGACACGTTTTATATTGGGCACGATTTCGGGGATAGATATGCCGACAACACCGCAACAAAAAGGGGATAATGCTGTTTCGTATTATTTTGCCAAGCGTACGTTTGCTGATGTGCAGAAAGACCGTGATGATATTTTAGCTACTAAGGTGGCAGATATCAATGGTTTTGCGAAGATGGTGAAAGATGTGTTGGAGCAAAAGGCGATTTGTGTGTATGGCAATAAGGATAAAATTAATGCGGAGAAAGAGAGTTTTAGTAAGTTGATAGAGCTCAGCTTGCCGAAGTAGGCATTTGCTTCGCGTCATTTGCTTCGCGTAATTAATGGTCATTTGCTTCGCGTCATTTGTTGTAATTAGGTTATTATTTTGACATCAATTGTTGATTTATAATAAAAAAAAGGGAAGTCGTTGAATCGGCTTCCCTTTTTATCCTCCTGCTTTTTTGGCTTTGTAGCCTTTGGCGAGTAGTATTTCGAGGATTTTGTCGCGCATGTCGCCTTGGATGATGATTTCGTTGTCTTTTGCCGAGCCGCCTGTGCCGCATTTTGTTTTCAGGAGTTTGGAGAGGGCTTCGAGGTCGTCGTGGGTTCCGATAAATCCTTTGATGATGGAAGCTGTTTTTCCGCCACGATGTTTCTTTTCGATAAAGATTCTGAGGTCTTGCTGTTGGGGAGGTAGGGTGGTGGGTTCGGATGGGTTGTCGTAGGTGTAGTCAAAATCGGGATTGGTGGAATAAACGGTTCCGATAAGGTTTTTCTTTTTCTGCATATATGTGAAAGATGAGTTTGTAAATTCTCTAAACAAACAGTGTCAAAGTTTCT
Organism: uncultured bacterium; assembly: GCA_903858655.1. Taxonomy (GTDB): domain Bacteria; phylum Bacteroidota; class Bacteroidia; order Bacteroidales; family CAIWKO01; genus CAIWKO01. Next base: position 4,025 of record CAIOJS010000039.1, read on the forward strand.
TTATTTTCTTCCAAGCGATTTTTTCTCTTGGGAAGATGATGTCGCTATCTTTGAAACTTTTGTACCATGATTTGATTTTGTTTCGGAATGTAGGGGCTTTTTCGCCGATGAAGCTTGCGTCAATTTTTGATTTGAAGACTTCGATGGATAAATCTATGTTGTCGAGCGACCACAGGAGGAAGCCTTTGCTGAGGTAGAGGTTCAGTAGTTCGTTTTGGGGAGGATTGCGGCGGGCGAGTTTGTCGAGTTGGGATAATCCTTTTTCGGTGAGGTTGGTTTGTTGAAGTTTGAGGCAGTAAAAGGTGAGGTGTTGCTGATACCATTCGGAGTTGAGTGGTAAGTCGGCGTAATCAATTTTCTGAAAGATGAGTTTGATGGCATCGGTCCGGCTGCTGCCTGTCCATCGCCATTCGATGTCATTTTCGGAGATGGCATTTGCCAAAGTAGTGATAAGGCGGCTTGCGGAATCTTTGAAGAAGGCAGTGGAGCTATTGCTAATGAAACCTTCGTAGGCTTCGATGGTGTTCTGTTTGGCAACATCAGAAAAGTTTAGGCTGTCGGCTTTGAACATTTTAAGCTGTTGAATTTGGGTTTTGGCTTTCTCCGCGAGATAATCGTTGGGGAATTTGTCGGCGAAAGCTTGGTAGGATGCAATGGTGGAGCAATGGTTGAAGATGTTTTCGCGGGCACTGCTCAACAGGGGATCGTTGGGGTATCTTTTCTCTAAAGCATCATAGGTGTAGAAGTCTTTGCAGGATTTGAATAGGTCAACCATTTTCTCGTGCAATTGTTCGCTTTGTATTTGATAGGCTTTGTCAACAGTGATTTTGCTGAAGGTGAAGCTATAATAGATGTCTATCGGAGTTTGGTTTTCGGGGGTGAATTCTTCTTCGTTGCCATGTTTCTGCAACCACGCTACTAAACCGTCTTTCACGTAGGGTTCAATAGAATTTCTAAGGAGTCTGATGCCTAATTCGTTGTTGACGATGGAACTTATTTTCAAGAAAGCATAAGAATCGCCCATATTCAAGTTGAGGTAACGGGAATTGTTTATCTCGCTGATGTGGGCTTCCACTTCGGCGTTTTCGTGGTCGAGTTCAACGGCAAGGAAGGTCAACTTGTAGGTAAACTTATCTTTTTCGGTGATAACAACAGGTAAGGAGTTATAGACATAACCCCCCAACAGTTGTTTGTCAACCAAAATAGTTTTTTTGCCTAAAGGTTCTTTTGTTTGATAGCCATACTTCTCGATAGCTTTGAAGAAATCACGAATTTCTTTTCCACAGGAAGTTGTGATGAGAAATAATATCAGCAAAAAAACGAAAACAGCCGTAAATCGGAAGCAATTATTTTTATGCATCACATTTAATGTTTGAAATTATTTCTTCGAGATATTAGTCAATTCGGCAGGGATACCTTCGTTGCATCCTTTGGGGTTTGGCATTTTTAACAGTCGGTAATCAAAATAGATTTCGACGCCATCTTTATCGAATTCCGTTGGTAAAGCATCCTTTGGAATTAAAATCAACGGCTGCGTGGCAATTTCTGTTTGAACAATTACCACGGAAGCGCATCCTGTTGACTTAAATTGAAACGAAACCGTGCCGCGAGTTTTGTTACTAACAGGCGCCATCATTTTGGGGTCTTTGGTTGTTTGTGTTTGTTGCGTCTGTTGTGTTTGATCGGTTGCTTGTGTTTTTTCTTTGCATTTGCACGAAGCTGCAAACATCAGCAATCCTGCGCATAAAACAATAATGGTGTTTTTCATATTTATAGCTTTAAAAAAAAACACTCAAACATAGTATTTTTTGTTTGAGTGTTTTTAGGTGAAAAAAGGAAGGTTTTATTCTATTACTACTTTGGTAACTTTTTGGAATGCGGTGTTGGGTTCGCCCACTCTAACTAAATAGGTGCCTGCTGCTAATCCCATAACATTGAAAGATGTTTCGAAAGCATTAGCTGTAGGAACAATTATTTTTCCGTTTATTTTTTGTCCATTGATGTCGAATAAATCAACTGACATTTTGTTGTTTGATGGCAAATAATTGGCTTTAACATTCAAGTCGAAACCTGATTTGTAAACAACAACGCCAGGAGTATTTTGAGGTTTGTTTTCATCTATACCAACATACAATGGGATTTGGAAGGTATAGATGCGTGTGCCATAACCACCTGAACCGCCATTTAAACCATATTCACCGGTATGCCAAAATGTAATTCCATCTGTTGGGTCCAGTGCTGTGTGAGAATAATCGCCGAAACGGTTTGAGCAACCTGTGATAGCTCCTGTGCCTGCTTGAGCAATGGTTTCTGCAAAAGACATTGTACCTAATGGGTCAACAGCTCTACGACCAGTGTAGCGCAGACTTGGATAGATATTACCACCCGTACCGGTTCCAGCACAAGCATAAGCCAACCCAATTGATCCATTATCATCCATGGCAATGCTGCCTACCCAACGATTTAATCCATCGGCAGGAGCATACGTACCTTGTTGATAAATACTCCAGGTGCCTCCTGTGTTGCGCATTTCATACCATCTGATACTTC
>CAIOJS010000040.1 GCA_903858655.1 uncultured bacterium
ACACCAAATGCTGGACAATGTTCCAATGTGCAAATAGTAAATGTAACCGTAAATCCGCAAACAGTTTCAGACTTTGCAGCCATTCCTTCATTTTGTGAGGGAACAATAGCTCCAATTTTATCAACAACCGCACCCAATGGTGTAACAGGTACGTGGAGCCCTGCTACAATCAACAATATCACGAGTGGAACTTATACGTTCACTCCAAACTCGGGCTTATGCCCAACGAACCAAATCCTGACTGTTACCGTATTAGCTCCAACAGTGCCCAACTTTGCAACCATTCCTGCCTTCTGCAAAGGAGATGTTGCTCCTATATTATCAAACACATCTCCAAATGGAATTACAGGCACTTGGAATCCTTCAACAATTAATAACACCACCATCGGTACCTATACCTTCACGCCCAATGCCGGACAATGTGCGAGCACCACAACGCTCACATCAACCATCAATCCAATTCCTACCGTAACTGCAACCGCTTCGCCCGATTCTGTTTGCAGTGGAACAACTTCAGTATTGACGGGTGCCGGAGCAAACACCTATGCATGGATGCCCGGTAGTTTATTGGGCACTTCAATAAATGTGACTCCAACCGCTACCACTGTCTATACTGTGGTAGGAACATCAACAGGCAATTGTACAGCGTCCAACATTGTAGTAGTAACTTTGTTATCAGAAGCCTTCATACATTTCACCTCTTTGCCCAATGAAGGATGCGCACCATTGACAGTGAAGTTCAACTATAATTATGATGGAACCATAGACACCACCACACTGCATTGGGATTTTGGCGACCCCTCCACAACCACTGATGTCTCAAACGAAACTTCGCCTACTTACACTTATACTAATTCCGGTGATTTCATCGTAACGCTTTCCGGTGTATCGGTTTCCGGTTGTACAGCTTTTGGTCATGATGTAATCCATGTATTGAATTCGCCAATCGCTAACTTCTACGCCGACCCTTCAATAACAGATATGAACTTCCCGCTGATACATTTTTATGATGAATCTACGAGTGCTTACGAATGGATGTGGTCATTTGGCGATCCACACAGCAATCTATCGTTTGAACAGTTTCCTGAACATACGTATGATAACCCGGGCAATTATTCTGTTATGCTTGCGGTACAAAATGGCGAATGTGTTGATACAATCACAAAATACATTCTTGTCAGGGATGCATTTACATTCTATATTCCAAACACATTTTCCCCAACGTACGACATGTTAAATGACAACTTCAATGGCAAAGGCTTGGGATTTAAAACCGATGACTTTGAACTATATATCTATGACCGCTGGGGCGAAAAGATTTTCTTTACCAACGATCCCGAAAAAGGATGGAATGGAAAAATAGAAGGCAAGGACAAGGTATGCATGGAAGGTATGTATATTTATAAGTTTAAGGTGGTAGAGCTAAACGGTATTGAACACAAATATGTTGGTAATGTTCTGCTGCTACGCTAATCAGTTCTTCTACATTTGCATCTTGATAATTATTGCTTAAAGGCTTGCCCTACATGAGGCAAGCCTTTAAATTAACCAACTACCCATATAGTGCTTATGCCACTTGGCAACCCTACCCCCGTTGTTCGAAATTTGCAACCTCGAACTTAATAAATAGTAGTTTGCAACTACTTTGCCCTTTTCATTTTTAGCTGTGCCTAAGTTGAAGATATTCTCTGTTGTGCGAACCTTCCATTTTCACACTCAGATGTGTCTCCCAAATTAAATTAAAAGTTAAATTCACATCGTTTTTAACACAGACACGATTTCATGATGCATCACCCTATAATAAATTTACATATATCATGATGCTTGGGAAAGCTGCATATTTATTGATATTTGAGCGGTTCTAAAAAGAAAAAAGAAAAAAAATCCATAGGAGTTAGCTGCACTTTTCAGAAAAAATTTGTACCTTTGAATATTATTTGATATATGCTGACTTCATCTCGGTGAAAGTACTTCACTTATCAAATACAAATAATAAATCCATTATCTGTAAACAGCGAAACCTCAAGGGGGTTTGGCGAATTAAATTAATGTAAGAACATAAAAACACGTATTATGAAAACTATCTTAAAAGTAATGGCAATCAGTTTTGTTTGTTGTCTGTTTGCATCGTCCGTTTCCTATGGACAAATCGCTTTAGCCACTCAGGATTTTGAAGGCGCCACCTTTCCGCCCACCAGTTGGACAACGGGAACCAGCAATCCGACCTACCCCGTCATCCGCCAAAATGCGAACAATTGGGCGTGTGGCTACACTAGCACCAACTGCGCCCTTTTCGATTCATATTCCATTGCCAATGGCGGTTACTCTTGGTTGGCAACGCCCGTGTTTAGTTTGGTGGGCTACACCAGTGCCACCCTCAATTATAGTTTGATAAACATCGGCACAGGTGGCTTCCGCATAGATATTTCCACCAATGGCGGAGGTGCCTACGTCACCTTAGTGGCGAATGTGACCACTGCTACCGCTAATTTCGAATTGAAAACTGCCGATTTAGCCGCCTATATCGGGCAATCGAATTTGATGATACGTTTCTATTGTACAAGCAATAATGGCACTTCGTTTTGTAACAACATGGCATACTTAGACAATGTTGGTGTGACGGGCACCTTGTGTACTCCCATCACCGGACTAACGGTTTCGGCAACCCCAACAGGTGTATGTGTGGGCAGCACCAGCCAATTGCAGGCTAATGTGCAGCCCTTCCCTGTCAACGATTTGTCAACGGGCTTAGCGCAATGGACCGCTGCCAACACCTCCACCGCGGGAGACAATCCTGCTCATGCAGCTTGGACCATACATCCCAGCAATTATAGTTACGTTTATACTGTTCCCATATTTGGTTTCACCACCACCTATATCATGAACTTTGGCTCGGGAGATTACATCATGTCGAACGAAATGGACCAAGCGGATGCATGTTTGATTTGCACACCGGTCACTAACACTACGTTGGCATCGCCTGCCTTCAACACCGTTGGTTTGACGTCCTTAACCATGACGTTCAAGCATGTGTTGTTGGGGGGCGATAGTACATGGGCTGTCAACAATAATGAAGGATTTATACAAGCTTCCACCAATGGCACCACATGGACCACCGTGCAAGCCTATAAAGGTTGGACAACCAACAATCCCGGCAATGCAGATATTTATGGAACATTGAATACGGCAGGTTTAATCAATCAAACGCTTACCTATACTCCAGCAAATGCCTCCATCAATTTGAATGCCTACGTGGGACAACCTACGCTCTACATACGTTTCAAGTTTTCTCCAAAGGGAACTTCCGCGATGTGGACGGTTGATAATATTAATTTTGCGGGGGCTCCCTTGCCTACCATCAATTATAATTGGACTCCAACTTCTAGCTTAAACAATGCGGCTATAGCCAATCCTGTGGCAAGCCCAACGGTTAGTACCACTTATACCGTAGTGGCTACAAGCAATACAGGATGCACGGCATCAGCATCGGTGGCAGTTGCTTCCATCACATCAGCCGTTACGCCCGGGGCAATAACAGGACCAAACACTGTATGTTCAGGAAACACTTATACCTTTAGTATTACAGCGATACCTTTTGCGTCTGCTTATACATGGACAGTTCCTACAGGTTGGTTAATCTCCTCAGGACAAGGAAGCACCACCATCACCGTAATAGCTAGCTCCACGAGTGGAAATGTCACCGTGACCGAAACCAATTGCGGTTTCACGAGTGCTGCCAGCACTTTAGCAGTTGTTGCCACCGCAGTACCTACCGTAACTATCACACCCGCATCGGCGACAATATGCGAAGGTTCTAGTATTCAACTTACCGCTTCGGGCACCTCCACATCTTATGCTTGGTCGCCGGCAAACGGTTTGAGTGCCGCCAACATTGCCAATCCAATGGCATCACCAACTATCACTACGATATATTCTGTAATAGGCACCTTGAATGGATGTCCTTCTCCGGTGTTTACCCGAACGGTTACTGTGAATCCGGCACCCACTGCTGTAACGGCGACTTCAAGCGTAACACAAACTTGTGGAGCCGTCCCCGTTGATTTATTCTCCACCTCAGCACCGAAAACCTATATTTCTCCCACAGGGGATGGTGGATTTGAATCAGGAACTACTTTAGCGGCTAACAATTGGACGGCTGTCAGTGCCGCCTCCAATTATTGGATAGTTGGTAATCTTGCTCCCGGATATGCAGGTTTGAGAGGCACGCATGTTTCATCAAATGGTTCCGCGTATAATTATACCACTACAGCCGCTCGTACATCCCATTTCTATAGAGATGTGGTTATTCCGGCAGGGGTGCAGAATATCGTATTAAGTTTTTATTGGAAAGGAAGCGGAGAATCGGGTTATGATAGGATATTGGTTTACACAGCACCCAATACGGTGACTCCTGTCGTAAATGTTCCTGCATCAACGGCAACAGCCATAACAGGCGCCACCTTGGTTTGGACGCAGCCTACAAATGCACAAACGAGCTATACTCAAGCAACAGTTGCCCTGCCAAACACCTTAGCCGGCACCACCCTTCGTTTGATTTTTACTTGGCAAAATGATAATTCGGGAGGCACTTCACCGGGAGGAGCAATAGATAATATCTCTTTGACTTCCGACCCTAGCACAAGCCTTACATATACTTGGACTTCAATTCCTGCGGGATATTCGTCCTCCATTCAGAATCCTGTAGGAGCAACGCCAACTGTGCCTACGCAATATATTGTTACGACACAAAATTCGTATGCCTGCACCGCAAGCGATACCGTTACGGTTACTATTGACCCTGCCTCCGTGGGTGGCACTATCGCTTCTAACCAATCCATCTGCGTTGGCACCACGCCTGCTGACCTCAATTTGAGCGGCAATGTTGGCACGGTTGTCAGATGGCAACAATCTAGTGATTTGGCTTTTACTGCACCTACTGATATTGCCGTAACAACCACTACTTTGTTGGGTTCAACTATTGGCAATCTTAGTGCCAATACCTATTTCAGGGCAGAGGTTCAAAGCGGTTTTTGTCCTTCGGTTTTTACAACACCCATCTTAATTACAGTTACACCTCCTCCCACTAGTCCGGGACCCATCACAAGCAATAGTCCTCAATGCGCAGGGACAGGCGTCACCTTCACAGCGGGAACATGCGGTTCAGGCAGCATCTGCTATTGGGTGAGTGCAGCCACCGCAACAGAGACTTCCAATTCAGCAACGACATTTACTACGGCTTCCGTGGCAGGAACTTACAATGTTTGGATACGTCCGGTCATAGGCAATTGTTGGGGAACGGCAGTAACTGCTGTTGGAGTGATTACACCTTCTCCTGTGGCTCCCACTGTGGGCACCATTATTCAACCTACATGCACGGTTGGCACAGGTAGTGTTACCTTGTTTGGTTTGCCTTCACCCGGAACTTGGACGATTAATCCTGGCAACATCAATGGCACAGGCACATCCACTACCTTAAACGGACTGACACCGGGAACGAATGCCTTTACGGTCACCAATAATACAACAGGATGTGTTTCTGCAGCATCTTCTGTGGTTATCAATCCGCAACCTTCTACACCTCCAACACCTGTGATTACTCAAAATGGCACCACGCTACATTCGAGTGCTGTTAGCGGCAATCAATGGTATAACCAAGCAGGTGCTATTGGTGGGGCTACGGGACAAAATTATACCTTCAACGCTAATGGAGATTACTACGTGATTGTGACAACTAGCGGTTGCAGTTCGGACACATCCAACATCATACATGTTACGAATTATGGCATAGCTACCAACGAAAACAATAAAGCCATCACCATGTATCCCAATCCTGTCACCAACGAATTAACCATCGAAATAAAAGGCAATACAACAAATATCCATTTTACCATTGTAAATGCGATAGGTCAAAATGTTTTTGAAGGCAATATTTTAGAGAAAACAGTGGTACAAACGGGAAGTTTTTCATCCGGAGTATATGTGATTAAACTTGAAAAAGGCGAGACGTTTGAGTTTAAGAAAATTGTGAAAGAATAAAGTGGAGGTATCTTGCCTTATCAAAAAGGCATTACCCATACATTTATTTAAAATGGAACAAAAGAAAGGAGAGTGTTGTCGCACTTCTCCTTTCTTTATTAATAATAGGATTTCTAGGAAACCTAAGAATAAATGCGTGCTTTTATGTGTATTAAATCAAGAAGAATGCATTATTTTAGAAAAAAAGTAAAAAAAAAGTTGCGCAGTTGAAAAATATATTTACCTTTGCACTCCTTAAATTTTTCGAACAATGAAAAGAACATTTCAACCATCACAACGCAAAAGAAGAAACAATCACGGTTTCCGTAAAAAAATGGAATCTGCCAATGGTCGCAGAGTATTAGCTAACCGCAGGGCAGCAGGAAGAAAAAAACTGACCGTTTCCGACGAAAAGTTACATAAAAGATAATTTTTCAGAAACAGCTTCGGTTTAAAAAAATATAATTTTGAGGAGATGAATTGTTTTGTCTTCTCAATTTTTTTTATACATAAATCAAATGAATGCTTTTTTCTGGTTCTTACTGATAGTCTTTAGTCCATGGAGAATATTTATTTATATTATCCCCTTTTTGGCACGTATATTTCTACGCAGACTTGCCAAGAGATTTCAAAACTATGCCGAAAAAGATAATCAAAACACCCCCAAACCTGAAGGCACCGTTAATGTTGATTATGCGGGCGACCCACAAAAAAAATCTTCTGACATAGGAGATTATGTAGATTTCGAAGAAATTAAAGACAAATAGTTTATTAAGGATTTCAAGATTGTATTATTAAATAAAACAAATACTCATGAAAAAATTTGAAATAAAAAAAGCAATACCTTACCTAGTTGCCATAATGGTTTTTATGGCTATATCTCTGATTTATTTCAGTCCGCTATTGGAAGGAAAGAGTATCAATCAGAGCGATGTGGTGCAATATAAAGGTTCATCGAAAGAAATTTCGGACTTTAGAGATGCAACAGGAACAGAAGCTTTGTGGACCAATGCGATGTTTGGTGGCATGCCCGCCTATCAAATTAGTGTGCTCTACAAAACCAATGTGGTACCCTACATCAATAAAATATTTATGGGTGGTTTGCCCTATCCTGCCAATATTTTTCTGGTGTTATTCATCGGATTTTTTATTCTTTTAATCGTGCTAAAGGTTGACCCCTGGCTGTCAATCGTTGGAGGCATCGCCTTTGCGTTTTCGACCTACTTCTTGTTATTCCTGAGCGTGGGGCACAATGCTCAAACATTAGCCATTGCCTTTATGCCTGCCGTTTTATCGGGTATAATTCTGACATATCGAGGGAAGTATATATTGGGTGGTGCGCTCACGGCTTTATTTATGGCAATAGAAATTTCCGTCAACCACGTTCAGGTGACCTATTATATGCTCTTCGTTCTTGGCTTCGTAGCTCTTTTCGAATTCATTTATTCACTTATTGAAAAGAAATTCAAAGTGTTCATTATCGCCACAGGCGTTTTGCTTATTGCGGGTTTTCTGGCTATACTTCCTAATGTTACCAACTTGTGGACATCTTCAGAATATGTGAAGGAAACCATACGTGGCAAATCGGAGTTGACACTGGATTCGAAAATCAAATCGGATGGCTTAGACAAAGATTATATCATGCAATGGAGTTATGGCATTGGCGAAACCTTCACTTTGATGATACCTGATGCTAAAGGAGGCGAAGGTGGAGCCATCGGTGATACACCATCTGCATTAGACAATGTGGACAGACAATTCCGTCAAAATGTAGCTCAATCTTCTCACTATTGGGGCGACCTTCCTTTTACAGCAGGACCTGTTTATGTAGGCGCTCTTATTATGTTTTTGTTTATCCTTAAGATTCGGTAGGTTCATCAATGGGCTCTGGTGGTCGTTTACGCATTCTTGGCTTAAACTCACCCTCAAATTCAATATTTTTTCGTCTAGCTTCACTTCGCTTACGACGTTTCTTATCACTTGGTTTTTCGTAAGTTGACTTCTCTTTATATAACGATAAGATACGTTCCTTCT
>CAIOJS010000041.1 GCA_903858655.1 uncultured bacterium
GAGATATTCGAGATAGTCGACATATTCGATATATTCGACGGATCTTCATATGAAATCGACAATAGAATCACTACAATTAGACATAACAAAATTATATTGGACACATTAAACATATTTATTATAAATTTTAAAAATGCATTTTTATGATTATGGTTTTATCTTTCTAAATGTCTCAAATGTCTAAAATGTCTCAAACCATTCTGTGGGTTACTTCTAGCCCCAAAGAAGATTCGAACTCCAAGAAAATCAGTAAAATGATTGTCGATCGCATTACCAATCAAGTCGCAACTGTGACACACCGTGACACGTCTACTGTTCCCCATCTTGTCAATGATCATCTCCAAATCCTGGTAGATGAGGTATTGACATGCGATACACTCGTATTGGCGATGCCTATGTTGAACGGAATTCCGTCGAGTGTAAAAGCCTGGATCGACCATATCGTCGCTTCCGGTAAAACCTTCATTTACGAGTCCGATAAGGTGACTGGATGTTGCAAGGCCACAAATGTATATATTGTGGTGACATGCGGAACAGGTGTCGCCGAAAACAGCGATCGTGACTTTATTACGCCCTACCTTCATCGTATGCTGTCATTCATTGGGATGACAAATGTCAATGTGGTATGGGTAAATAATGTGTATCAGCCGGATGCGATGGAACGCGCGTCGGCCATTATCGATTCACTTTTCTAATATTTATAATTTACATTATAAATATGAATACCTCAAATAAACGTGCTATTCTATTTCTATGCGGATGCATACCAGTGCGTCTGTTGTTTGTATATATTGCCTATTATATAGCATATCACAATACCTCATTTTTACCCTATCTTGCTATTCCTGCAATGATTGTCGCAATTGGATTTATATCCATTTTTATGTTTGGGCTCCGTAAAACAGGTACCGAAACATTTGGTCAGCCTATTTGGTGGGACCGCCTTAGACCAATTCATGCCTTATTTTACCTTCTATTTTCCATATTTGCGTTTATGGGTAAGAAAGAAGCCTATATATTCCTCGCGATGGACGTTCTATTTGGATTTATATCATATCTAACGTTAAGAGTTTTGTAGATCGATTATAAATCATGTGGTCAATGTAGAGCTGATCGATATCAGCCCCGTATATTCCGAATACACCGTCGGTATGATTTCGACAATACGAACCGCGCATCTCTTTTGGCAATACCTTACCTTCGTAGTAGGACTTTATTATTTTTGTGCCATTGCAGTCATCGCAATTGCGTAACGAGCTCCGACATAGAGGACATGTCTCCTTTCCGCTCTCAATCCATGTTTCAATACATTTTGTGTGAAAAACGTGATTACAGAATGTTTTTGTGTTTTTGGCATCATCATCGTTAAGACATATTGGGCATATATTGGCATCATTTCCCATATTATTTTCTATTTTTAAAATAGACGACGAACAAGTGCACGATCGCTCGATTGTAAATTTATGGACAGAAGCAGTTTGTTCTTCGTATAGATAGATCTTTTCGTATACTTCTTTTACCGTGCTAAGTAATTGAGCCAGACTAAACCCGAGTGGGTTAGGCGAATGAACCTTTATTTTTTTAGAATGGGTTACAGGATATGAGATATCAATAAAAATATCAGTGTCAGGTACTACAATTTGTTGGTCGTACAACAACTCGCCGTCCATTGTGGTCGAACAAGATGCGTCAAAATCACTTATTCTAATGATACTGGGGTTGAATGTTCCCGAGTACATGCATTTACCGTCTTGATAATTTGGGTTATCGATGATTACCATTACAGAGGTATCGTCATAATGCTGGGTGATATAAGAAAGTTTACAGGTGCTGTTGCATGTGTGTTTGGAGTATAATGGTATTTTCCATTGAGCGGACGATGTTCGCAGCGGGTATATACGACGTTTAATAGGACGATAGGTACGCATTTATTCTTCTATACATTTTACATTTTAAATTATTATTAATCGGTCGCACGTATTAACGATAAGTTCCAGTATCCTACAAACTTTGGGTTCACGTAGGGCCAGTCGTACAAACGACGATATATCGATGGTCGGTAAGCGGTTGACATTGGCAAAGTAAAAGTCCTGGTAGTCGCCGTCCTCGATCAAATCGATGAAATACGAAAGAATATTTATCATTTTTTGATGGGCGGCCGATTTCAATTGATACCGTTGTATTTTTTCAAAAAAGTAATCGAATTCTAGATCTTTTTTAACTCGTTCGAATGTTTGTTCAAAGCTCATTTTTTATTTTTATAAAAATATAAAATTTATTCATAATATTCGTCTTCGTTTCGTTCATGGAAATAGGTCATAATCTCGGCTAACATTTTCTTTGGACAACTTTTTGTTGGGCATAGTACGCCGTTTGGAAGAGCGGTAAGATCGCGCGACGGTTCGTAGTTATGATTTACTAGAATCTTCCATCGGTCCATGTATTTTCTGTTCTTTTTAGAGCCGTGAAAATGGTGTAAAATAACGCCTGGCACGTATCCGAGTTTTAGACCTTTAACGCTTGCTTGAAAGTCAAGTACGGATTTCTTATATGATGGGCTAGACTTTGGGTGCAATGCTTTTATGCCGTTACGAATGAGCGACAACGCCATGATATTGTCGCCTGATCCTAGGATGGCCAATTGGTAAAGTCCGCCCATTTTTTCGTAGGCATGTCGTGTACAGGCCCATGCAAAACCGGGATGCCAGTAGTTCATTCCGGTTGCCACGTACGGATGACCTTTGGAGTGTTGGTATCCAAAGCTATTAAAAATACTCATGGCCTGATGTTTGTGATTCATGTCAACGGCATGGCTAAATACCTGGACGATGTCACAGCACCCATTTAAAATTTTCAGAGTATCGGACGCCCAGCTTACGTTCTCGAACTCTACATCGGCGTCGACCCATGCCATCGCTTTCCATTCTTTGGGCAACAAATTGCGGACGCCGATGTTGATCATGTTTTCTTTATGCCAGATTGGGATATTCGAACGTAGTTGAAGATGACGTGGATTCTCCGCGTCTGTTATTTTGAAGGTTTGTTTTTGGTAGGCAAGTTCTACGACGTAAAGAATGATATCTTTATTTTGTTCCATTCGTTTCATAAACTCTTGGGCAAGTTGATAACGGCGTAAGTAAAGACATGGATTTGAGATTACAATGATTACATGCAATTTATCATTGGGTGTCGGCTGGCAAGAGAGAATAGATTCTTGGATAGGACGATCATCCTTCTCATCCTCCTCATTATCCTCATTATTCTCATTATTCTCATTAGAAATATTAGAAATAAATGCATTCGTTTCGTCGTTCGATATATTTGAGATGATTGGGTCGTCAGAATTAGATACCGATTTTTTGTGTTTAGAATGTCTAGAATGTCTAGAATGTCTAGAAAATAATTTTTCGGCCAGTTTTTGGTTCTTAAAAGTTTCAACTACATTATTGCATTCAATGAATTGATTATCGTCTAACATGCCATTTTTGGAAGAGTCGAAATAAGGGTATTGAGCACCAAAGTGAGGGTATTGAGAACCAACGTTCGAGTATTGAGCACCAAAGTGAGGGTAAGATGTAGGTTTCATTAAAATATTTAAAATATTTTTCATACTATCCAATAGTTCTAGTGATGATAAAGACTCGAAGTGTGGGTAGCGTGTTTCAAAGTTAGGGTAAGACGTATCTAAAATAATATGTTCATTCGACACTTCATTCGACACTTCATTTGGCACGTCATTCGACACTTCATTCGACACTTCATTCGACACTTCATTCGACACTTCATTCGACACTTCATTTGGTACTTCATTCGACACTTCATTCGACACGTCATTTGGTACGTCATTCGACACTTCATTCAACACGTTAGATACTGGAATATTCATATATTTCATGGCAGATCTCATTTCGTCAAGCGCATTTTGCATGGTTAAAATTGCATGATTCATTCCAGTAATGGAGTAATTTAAATGTGTACTCATTTATCTTTATTAATTTTTTTAAATTAATAAATGCGTATTCTTGTAATCTTTGTCGGCGCGTCTTGTATTTAGTAACTCACATAAAATTTGGAATAGACCCGTCGCCGTACAAATGGTTTTTACCGGGGCATCCCTTTATTAGACCATAATCGTTGCAGCCGTGTTCGTTGCACATACCTGACCCAACGGTTGAGAAGTCGAACGTGACTCCTTTATTGGAATCAAATACGGCTTCTCGTGGTTCATTTCGACCGAGGACGAGATCATCACGTGGAGTTGGTACAAAGAAAAAGTTTTCACGTTCATGGTGGTCGCACGATATGTAGTAAAATAGAGAAAATAGGGCGACTGCCGCGATACTGTATACGAGTTGGGCAGTTGAAGATGACATTTCTGAGCTTTCCATCATTGCTACAAAATAGTCAGACATTTGTCTTGACGATACAAGTAGGATGAAAAGAACGGCTAGTAGATATCGAGTGATCATGCCGTGTTTATTAGAATGTTGGGAATGACTGGAATGTTGATTAGACGAGTACATATTTTA
>CAIOJS010000042.1 GCA_903858655.1 uncultured bacterium
AGTTTATTGTTTTAAAAAAATAGGCAGTGGAAAAAAATAAATATTGGGCTTAATAGGGCCAATAAAGGGCTTACGCCGTTTTCTTTGCAGGGAATTTGGGAATTGAATGATCTCTGCTTTTTTGGGCGCCGGCCACCATGCCGTTGATAAATCCAATTATTTCACGTTTCTTTTCAATAGTGGGAATGCTATTAAAAGCATTAAGCAGTTCCATCTCTATTTTATTAATTACGGGATCGACATGATCTCCTAAAAATTTTGGGTTTTTTCCATCTTGAAGCCAGGTAGCAGAGCATCCTGTCTTTCTTTGAATTTCAAGTAATCCATTATCGGAAATGCCACGCTCTTCCCAGTTGTTATTAACTTGGGATGATTTATTGAGGAATTTTGCAACTTCAGATTGTTCTTTTCCGTACCTGATAACGCCAATTTCGCGTAAGACCTCGTATAAGCGTGCTGTTGATTGATGCATGTTCTCTAAGGTAAACGAATTGTTTATATTTTTGTTACACAAATTGTTTGACATTAAATTAAACATGGTGTTTAATAAATCGCATGACTGATGCAGAGCTGATTAAAAATTTGGGTGGAGTGGCAAAAGTGGCTGAAACACTAGGTTTTAGCGTGCAACGTGTCCAAAACTGGGTAGGGCGGGGCTCTATTCCTGCTTCAGTCAAATTGGGTCGACCCGAGCTATTTTTGCAAAGGATATTGACTGGGGCTGATGAAAGCGAGCCCAAATGACCCAATTCAACACATTCTTTTCTACGATTGCCCCTTTTCTGAAGGCTTGTTGCGTGAGGGTTCCAAGTTTTCAGAATTGGGGTGGTCACCATATTCAAGGGGAGGGCTGGGATGACTAAGCTTTTCCATAAATTCATGGTTTTTATTGCTGTAGCACTTACAAATACTTGGTTATTCCAATGGCTTAAGGCATATGACGATTCAAGAATTGCTTTCATCCTTGATACAGACCTGATGCAACCTGAAATGCTTGATGAAAAAAGTTTGTGGTGGTGTAGTGCACGGAGAAAGGCGCTATGAAAAAACTTTTTTTCAAAATAGCGATAGCAGTTGCTGAATTCATAACAGGTTCCTGGGCATACAATTTTTTTGTTGAATATAGACATGCGCAGCTCATTGTTTATTGTGGCGCTTGGCATGACCTAGACCATATGCCTGAAGAGTCGCCCTCAAAGAAGAGAACCCAATGGTGGTGCAAGGTTCTGAAAGGCGCGCAATGAATACGCTAGTGCTTGATGCTCTTACAGAATCTAATTCATGCAGCAAATCGTCATATACCGCATGGACTAGATACATGGCTGTATCAGCTCTGTCGGTAATGGGATTTGGCTCTTTATTGGTTAACGCTCGAATAGCGCCTCTAATGCGCATCATTTCTTCTTTATCTATTGATACAAATCGCACTATCACGATAAATGTGTTTTTTGTGTTTTCCATATTTTTCCTTTTTGTGAGTCTTTTGAGTGTACTGCTCACAAATTCCATATCTGTAGCTTAGTTTTTTTGAATAACCCTTACAACGTATAAAGAGAGCCCTCATGAACATTCTCGATGCCGCCTACAACATAGGCCATAGCTATCCAGGTGGTGCAAAGCTTCTAGCGCAGCGCCTGGGGAT
>CAIOJS010000043.1 GCA_903858655.1 uncultured bacterium
ATAGAACAAGCATTTGCTATATTGAGTAATGCCAACATACGAACTCTTGGTCCGGAGATAATTTTTGGGAAGATTTACGATAATATTGGTTTTGGGGTTATAGAAGGACACATGTTCCGACATTTGGTTATCTCAAGATTGGCTTTCCCATTAAGCAAATTAAAAACCATCGATTATTTATATCGTTACCAGGGAGCAAGCCTCGATATTGATGCTGTCTATCGCTTTCTGGACAAGCTAAACAATAAGCTGAAGACTCAGGTAGAGCAGATTGCTTTTGCACATACTAAGAAAGTATTGCGGGGAAATATTAGCGTAGTATTTTATGATATGACCACATTATATTTTGAGGCAAGTGATGAAGATGACTTGCGCAAGACCGGATTTAGCAAAGATGGGAAGCATCAATGTCCACAGATTTTCATTGGTTTGCTAGTCGGCCTTGGGGGTTATACGATTGGTTACGACATTTTCGAGGGTAATACCTATGAAGGACACACTCTTATTCCTTTCATCGAGAAAATCAGCCGGAAATTTAATCTAAACAAGCCCATCGTGGTAGCTGATGCGGGATTGCTTTCAAACGAAAACATTAAGGCATTGGAAAGCAATGGATATGAGTATATTCTCGGTGCCCGAATAAAAAATGAATCTAAGTCAGTTAAATCGAAAATACTTGCAGGCAATTTTGTTGATGACAGAACAATTAGCTTCTCGAAAGGCAAAACCACAAGGCTTATTGTAAATTATTCAACAGCCAGAGCAACAAAAGATGCCTATAACCGAAAGCGGGGATTAACCCGCTTACAAAAACAGGTAAAGCGGAAAAGATTAACCAAGGCAAATATCAATAACCGGGGATACAACAAATATCTTAAATTAACTGGAGAGATTACCATTGAAATAGACTATGATAAGTTCAATAATGACCAGGCATGGGATGGGTTAAAAGGTTATATCACAAACACGAGCATCAGCGATAATGATGTGGTCGAAAACTACAAAAACCTTTGGTATATTGAAAAGGCCTTTCGTATGTCAAAAACAGATCTTCGCATACGTCCCATCTATCACAGATTAAAGGATCGAATTGAAGCTCATATTTGCATATCATTTACGGCGTATTGTATTTACAAAGAACTTGAAAGGGTATTATATGCTGAAAAATCATCACTATCATTGAAGCGAGCAGCAGAAATAACCCATAACATGTACCAGATAACTTATACATTGCCCGACTCAAAACATACAAAATCAAAATTGCTTAAAATGGACGAACAGCAGACAGAACTATATAATATTATCCAAAGAAATTTTTAAGGTGTCCCAATGCTGAAAACAGGAGAAACCTCAAAAGCATCAATATCTTTTGAGGTTTCATGGAGAGAAAAACTTTTATAAATCAACCACAATTCATAAAAGTAGTAGAAATGGGTAACTGTAGTTTACCCTGATCTTTTTTAGTTTTTAATACAACGAACTGAATAACCTACTGCGCGAAAATCACTAATCGTATAACCGGCGCTTGCTGAAAACCAAAGAGCCGTAGCTTTTGAAGTATTTGCAATTGTGCTTGACCAGTATGCGCCTGTGTATCCGGTTGTGTATATTTGTCCGTCCGGAAAATCACGATAACCGGCAGCAGACCACTTCAATGATGATCCGTAAGCTCCTGCTGTGTTTTTTGTAACCCAGGATGCCACTTCGGTGGTAAATTCGGTGCTTGTTGGAACACGGTATCCTGATGGACACGGATTGTTGATTCCCGATACACCCTGCCAAAGGTTATTGTTCTGCGGAACTCTCCAATCCCATGGAGATGTTGAAGTCTTAATAAACAATGAATTACCGGGATTATCTGTTGAAGATTTGGTTGTCGTAGCACCATTTACAGGTGTTCCCGTGTATGAACCAGTCCATGTAATACACTGATGATTATCTGCCAAACGTCCCCACTGGTATAATGAACCATAAGACAGGTAATCAGTGGCGGCCTG
>CAIOJS010000044.1 GCA_903858655.1 uncultured bacterium
AGCACTTATACACTGCATCTTGTCGTAAATCCTACATTCGCATTCTCAGAAAACCATAGCATTTGTCAGGGCGAAAGTTACTCTTGGCATGGAAATACATTTACAAGTGCAGGGACTTATTTCGCAAACTATACTAGCAGCAATGGTTGTGATAGTAGCTACTCTTTACAATTAATAGTAAATACGATACAAATTGGCGTAACACTTACTGGGACAGAACTTATGGCTAATGCAATAGCTGATAGTTACCAATGGATTGATTGCAACAATAACTTCGCCACAGTAAATAATGAAATTAATCAGACATTTGCTCCAACTGTTAATGGGAATTATGCAGTCATTGTAAGTCAAGAATCTTGTTCTGACACCTCTGCTTGTATAGATATTCTAACTATAGGAATTGAGGACAATATCATAAACAATGTAATAAGTGTCTATCCTAACCCTATTTCAAATGAATTTTTTATTGAATTTCCTGAAAATACTAAATCTTGTAAGTTTGACATTTTTAATTCTATTGGTCAAATTGTTTTTGAAGGACACTTGACAAACAAAGCTGTTGTGCAAACTTCAACTTTCGCAGCAGGTGTTTACTTATTAAAGATCGAGTTGGATAATCATTTTGAACTCATAAAACTAGTTAAACAATAAGCATTAATTTCTGTTACTGAATAATTTTATTTCAAAAAACATCTTTTCTCAAATACTTTTTATATGTTTGTAAAAATTTTTATATGCAGATTTTTACTCAAATAGCAGATATTAAAACCGCACTTGATTTCTTGAAAAAAGAAAACCTCTCTATTGGCTTTGTTCCAACAATGGGAGCTCTTCATGTAGGGCATCTTTCATTGATTGAAAAAGCAAAAACCGAAAACGATATTGTGGTATGTAGTATATTTGTCAACCCTGTACAGTTTAATAATAAAGAAGATTTTGATAAATATCCTGTTCAAGACGATGTGGATATTGAATTGTTGAAGAAAAATGCTTGCGACATTTTGTTTATTCCTACCGTAAAGGAAATGTACCCGGAAGCGCCTAATGAAAACTTTAGCTTCGGACAACTAGAAAATGTGATGGAAGGTGCTTTTCGACCAGGGCATTTTAATGGTGTGGCTATTGTTGTAAAAAAACTTTTTGAAATAATAAAGCCTGACAAAGCCTATTTTGGTGAAAAAGATTTTCAACAATTAATGATTATTCTTGCTTTAGTAAAACAATTTAATCTTGATATTGAAATTGTTCTTTGCGCAATAATACGAGAACCAGATGGTTTGGCTCTGAGTTCGAGAAATGTACGCTTAACGGAACATCAACGAGCGATTGCTCCTCAAATCTATGCACTATTGAAGAATTGTGTTGAGCATTCGGTTATAGCAAGTGTTGCAGAAGTTAAGGAAGAATTTATATTAAAAATCTCAGCTATTTCTGAATTTAAGCTTGACTATTTTGAAATTGCTGATGAGAATAGCTTGCAACCTATTAGCAGTTGGGAGGACTCAAAAAGCCCTAGAGCATTTGCGGCAATTTTTATGGATAATGTTCGTTTGATTGATAACATGAAAATTTTTTGTAATTTTGCAAAATCATGAATATCGAAGTATTAAAATCAAAAATCCACAGGGTAAAAGTTACCCATTCCGAATTGAATTATATCGGAAGTATTACTATTGACGAAGATTTGATGGAAGCAGCAAATCTTATCGAAAATGAACGTGTGCATATTTACGACATCAATAACGGTGAGCGTTTCAACACTTATGTAATTAAAGGACTGAGGGGAAGTTGTACCATTGGCATCAATGGTGCCGCCGCACATAAAGTTTCAATTGGCGATTTAATTATTATTGTTTCTTATGCCAGCATGGATTTTGAAGAAGCAAAGACTTTTACACCTCACGTTATTTTTCCCGATTCTGAAACAAACCAATTAAAATAGTTTCTTTGAAAAAAAAACTTTTCACCGCCCTTAAACTCTTACTATTTTTAGGAATAGGTTTCTTTTTCATCTGGATTTTTGTAAAAGATTTGACAGATGACCAGAAGCATCAAATCTTTAAATCTTTTTCTGCCGCAAATTATTGGTGGCTAATCTTATGTTTTGTCATTGGTCTGTTGAGTCATGTGTTTAGAACTATCCGATGGAATATGCTCATACATACTATTGGCTACCACCCGAAATTTAAAAACACTTTTCTTAGCCTGATGATAGGCTATTTTGCCAATTTAGCTATCCCCCGCTTGGGAGAAATAAGTCGTTGCACTATATTGACAAAGTATGAAAAAATCCCTTTTGAAAAGTCCTTTGGAACCGTTATTGCCGAAAGAACATTCGACTTCTTAACCTTCTTAGTATTATTCTTTGTAAATCTGATTATTCAATATAAAACCATTTCGGGTTATGTGAACGAAAAGATTACACTTCCTCTTAAAAGCAAGTTCGAATTTTTTGGAAAAGGTTATTTGCTATATGCTTTTATCTTTTGTGTGATTTGCTTAACCATCTTCTTACTTATTTACCATAAACGTTTATTGAAATATAAGTTCTATCAGAAAATAATAGGAATCCTAAAAGGGTTCTGGGAAGGATTAAAATCATTATCAAAAATAAAAAATCCTTTCATGTTTATGGTCTATACCGTATTGATATGGATGATGTACTATTTGATGAGTTATGTTTGCTTCTATAGTTTTGTTGAAACCAGTAACCCCGGCTTCTATTCAGTGTTTTCTGTATTGGTGATGTGTACTATAGGCATTATGGTGGTTCAAGGGGGTATAGGGATTTATCCCGTGATTGTTGCTGAAACGCTGACGCAATATAGCATTCCCAACGCAAAAGTTCCGAATATTACAGGTTTCGCTCTAGGATGGTTGATTTGGGGAGCACAAACCTTTATCATTATCTTGGCGGGAATTGTTTCTCTAATTATGCTTCCTATCATTAATAACAAACCCGATGAAAAAACTGGAAAGCATCCAAAATAAAGTTTTTTTTTCGAAGGAAGACTTTGAAAAAACCTTGCATTATTTTCGCTTCAAAAACTTTTCTTTGGTTTTTACCAACGGCTGTTTCGACATACTTCATCTTGGACATATAGATTATTTGGCAAAAGCTGCCGACTTGGGCGATAAACTCATCATTGGTATCAATAGTGATAGTTCTGTGCGCAACTTGAAAGGCGAAAACAGACCTATATCTGATATCCACTCAAGGGCTATGGTGTTGGCTTCTTTGTCTTTTGTTTCGGCGGTTATTGTGTTTGATGAAGAGACTCCCTATAATTTGATAAGCTATATTGCTCCCAACATCTTGGTGAAAGGAAAAGATTATACGGTTGACCAAATCGTGGGAGCTGATATCGTTTTGCAGCATGGTGGCAAAGTTGAAACCATAGATTTGGTGAAGGGATATTCTACCTCTATCATCGAAAAGAAAATCCGTTCGAATCTTTAAACCAGTATGGCAAAACTTAAAACCGTTTTCTTTTGTCAAAATTGTGGTGCGCAATCCTCAAAATGGATAGGGCATTGTCCGAGTTGTGGGGAGTGGAATACCTACGTGGAGGAAGTGGTGCAGAAAGAAAGTTCGGGGGGCAAATCCGCTTTGCGACTCAACAACCAATCAACGCCCAAGCTAATTCAAGATATAGATATTGATACCATCCAACGCATAGATTCGTGCAACAACGAATTGAATCGCGTGTTGGGTGGCGGCATAGTTCCCGGATCTTTGGTGTTGATAGGAGGAGAACCCGGCATTGGGAAGTCAACCTTGATGCTGCAGGTGGCTTTGAGTATAAAGAATACACGCGTGCTGTATATCACCGGAGAAGAAAGCGAACAACAAATTAAGATGCGCAGCGAACGTATCAATGCCAACAGCGCGAGTTGTTATATCCTGAACGAAACCAACACACAAAACATCTTTCAACATATAGAAGAGTTGAAACCCCAAATGCTGGTGATTGATTCCATCCAAACCCTGCAAACGTCTTTGATAGAATCATCGGCAGGGAGTATTTCTCAAATTCGGGAATGTGCTTCGGAGTTTCAAAAGTATTCGAAGATGACCAACACGCCTGTGTTTTTAATCGGACATATCACCAAGGATGGCACCATTGCCGGACCCAAGATATTGGAACACATGGTGGACACGGTGCTGCAATTTGAAGGCGACCGTCATTATATGTATCGCATTTTGCGTTCGGTGAAGAATCGCTTTGGCTCCACATCGGAAATGGGGATTTATGAGATGCAAAACAGCGGACTGCGCGAAGTGGCAAACCCTTCGGAGGTGCTGCTGTCCCAACGCGACGAGAACCTCAGCGGCATAGCCGTTTCTTCTACTATCGAAGGCTTGCGACCTTTGCTCATCGAAGTGCAATCCATCGTGAGCAGTGCTGCTTATGGCAATCCACAGCGTTCGTCCACGGGATTTGATTTGAGGCGTCTGAATATGTTGTTGGCGGTGTTGGAAAAACGTTGCGGCTTTCGCTTGGGTACTAAAGATGTGTTTTTAAATATTGCCGGAGGCATACGCGTTGACGACCCTGCTATTGATTTGGCGGTGTTAGCTTCGGTGCTGTCGAGTAATGAAGATATACCCGTGAGCATGAAAACATGTTTCTCTGCCGAAGTAGGTCTTTCGGGCGAGGTGCGCTCGGTGAATCGCATCGAACAACGTATTTCGGAAGCCGAAAAATTGGGCTTCGAAGAGATCGTCATCTCAAAATATAATTCCTTAAGCTTGGATAAGAAGGCATACAACATTAAAATTATTCCCGTTAGGAAAGTGGAGGAGTTGTTTTCGTATTTGTTTGGGTAGTTGCAGGCTTTTTTACCACTGAGACTCCCGACCTTCGGTACGGGACAGGACTAAGAGCACTAAGGAACACTAAGAATAGCTTTGCAACACGTTATCCCATTTATTTTATTCTTTTACGAATTTCCCTTTTCCTATTATGCCATCATGGTTTTGCACGGTAAAGAAATAAAGTCCGCTGGGCAAGATAGCGGTTTCAACGGTTATTGGGGAGCCTGTTGAGGTTTGTGTTTGTTGAATGTGCTGTCCTGTGGCAGTATATATGCTGACGGTATGGCTTTCTTCTTTGGGGTTCTCCAAACTGATGCTCATGCTATTTCCGGCAGGGTTGGGATATACGTTTATTCCCTTCCCGACTTCCGATGTTTGCTCGGGGATGCTCGTGGTGAATTCGCAGAGGGAAGATTGTCGCCGGATGTCCCGCTGAAACATCAACCAGTCAGGTCCCGCACCGGCACCAATAGACAAAGCATATCCCCTGCCGTAACCATTCTCGAAAGCAGGATATTCGGCATAGCTGACTATTTCGGAGTAAACCATGCCAGTGATTCCGGAGCAAAGTATGCCAGTGATTCCGGAGTAAACCCTGCCACAAAAAGCATAAAAATAAGGCAGGGATAAAAAAGTCAGAAAATAAAAAACCTGACATTCTGGCATG
>CAIOJS010000045.1 GCA_903858655.1 uncultured bacterium
GATTATGACACAAATACATATAAGACAGGATACTGGAATGATAATGATGAATTTATACCCTATTGAAAGGTTGGGTTTTTTTGTATGAAAAAGATCATTTTTATTTTTACTCTTTTTCTTTCTGTTTTACTGGTTAGTTGTACTGCGTTTATGCCGCAATATACAATGATAAGCGACCAGAAAAATGATATCATCGATATATTTGGAGTACAATACAAAAATGCACAGGATACGACTTGGCGGCCCTTATTTTACACTGACAATATATTGATTGGAACTATTAAGAATCCAGGCGGATACCACACAGAAGAAGTTTACCTGAACATTGCGGATGAAAAAAAAGTGTTCGCTATTACAAAAGTACCTTATTTCTTGATTGACAACGGTATTACTTACAATTACTATACCAGAGCTGATATAACAATGCCCGCGTTTAACAGAAGTGGGATTGACGCTTTGGGGCTGGTTGATTCGCAAAAGAAAACATATAAAGTTATAACCGACAAGGAACTGCTTAACAAGCTATGGGATACTTTGGAGAGCACCAAAAAAAACAATGAGGACAACGGCAATTTTTTTCCTTCTGAACAAGAATTATGGTTTATGAACAGCAACTACTTGGGCATTGGCATTGAGTTTGCGAACGGTCATGTTACACTTCCGACGGGTTTACAGTGGGATATTATGGAAGCAGGTAAATCTGTGCCTAACCAGCAGTAAAAAAGGCCAGTTAAGGCAAATACAGTACGCTATCCGTGTGCAATTTCCATATGAATTGCATGCGGATACACCAAAGCATATTGGAAGCAGAAAAAAAAGACTAGGGGTGGCAGCGAAGCGTCGGACGGGGGATGGCAAATCCCCCGCCGAGTTTGGCATTGGGATTATGACACAAATACATATAAGACAGGATACTGGAATGATAATGATGAATTTATACCCTATTGAAAGGTTGGGTTTTTTTGTATGAAAAAGATAATGGCTTTTCTGATTTCTTTCATACTTGTGCTGTTGCTATCAGGTTGTGAGCAGATTCATTATTCAGGATACAACGCTGAAAAAGGCAATATGATTAATATGAATGGAATTAGCTATCGAAGTATGCCTGTGACTGTATGGAGGCCAGTCAGTAACCAAAAAACAATGGTAGGAACATTAAGAAATTTTGAAAATAACGGACAAACATATAATCTCTTCACATATGTTGCGGATGAAAATAAAATATTTTTGATGCAAAAAGAAGAAGGTTCAAGAACAATAGAAATTTTTTATTATAGAGATGATATAGTATTGCCTACATATGATATTAGCGGCATTGATTCAATAGGGTTTGGAAATTGGAATGATACCGAATATACAAATATCATTAAAGAACCAAAAACCATTGAAAAACTTTTTAATATAAAAGGCGATACAAATATTAATGATAGCCCTGGATACCTGCCGGTTTTTTGGTTGGAATTGATGAATAGTAAGTATAGTGGTATTGGAATCGGTCTGATTGTTTACGCAAAGGAAAATACATACTGGATAGAAGTAAAAAATGATTTTAATTATAATGCAGCGGAGATACCGCAAAGTATATTAGAAGAGATTGCAGGGAAAAAGCTACCGACAGCAAGCGAATATATAGCCAGCCAGCAGAAAACAGGTGAATGATGATGAAAAAAGTATTTTTAACATTAATAGCTTTAATTGTGCTATTTGCTATGGCTGGTTGTTCGGTTCCGGTATATAACTATTTGGGAGAAGACCCTGATAAGGGAGGCATGATAGATGTAAATGGAGTTATATATAAATCATTGCCCGAGACTCCATGGAGACCTATAAATTATAATACAACATTAATCGGCATATTAAATTTTCCCGGAGAAAAAGAAAAAGCTAAAATTTATACTTTTAATGAGGATATCAATAAAATATTTATTATGCAAACATTAGATAAAGAAACATTTTTTGATGAACCT
Source organism: uncultured bacterium (assembly GCA_903858655.1). GTDB lineage: Bacteria > Bacteroidota > Bacteroidia > Bacteroidales > CAIWKO01 > CAIWKO01. The sequence continues at coordinate 1,968 of CAIOJS010000045.1, forward strand.
GCCCCTCAAAACTACCACTATAGGGAAGATATAGCATTACCACCTTATGATAGCAGTGGTATTGATAAAATAGGATTTAAGCAAGGAGATGAAACAAAGTATATTGATATAAATAATAATAAAGAAACAATTAAAAAGCTGTTTGATATCAAAATAAACGCACAAAAAACTGATATTGTAGGTCTAGGGCTTGTTTATTTTTTAGAATTAATGAATAGTAATTTACAAGGAATAGGCATTAATTTGCCTGTTTACGAGAAAGACAACACATACTGGGTTTTATTTGATCGTAATAACCATATTGCACCTATATCACAGGATTTGCTGGAAGAGATAGCAGGGAAAAAGCTGCCCACAGCAAGCGAAGTAGAAAGCAAATGGAAAACAGGTGAATGACGATGAAAAAGATAATGACTTTTCTGCTTTCTTTCATATTTGTAC
>CAIOJS010000046.1 GCA_903858655.1 uncultured bacterium
ATACCACCTAGGAGACTACTTTGCCTATATGCCAAAGTTGGCAATACCACCTAGGAGACTACTTTGCCTATATGCCAAAGTTGGCAATGCCACCTAGGAGACTACTTTGCCTATATGCCAAAGTTGGCAATACCACCTAGGAGACTACTTTGCCTATATGCCAAAGTTGGCAATACCACCTCGGAGACTACTTTGCCTATATGCCAAAGTTGGCAATGCCACCTAGGAGACTACTTTGCCTATATACGCAAGCGTGCAATATATATTAGGAGACTCCCTTGCCTATTCTGTCGATTGGCAAGCGTCATTCGTAACCTGTCCCGTACACGATGTGTCGGGATTCGAACATTCGTAATTCGTAGTGGCTCGAAACTCCGAACTATGAACTATGAACTCCGAACTAGGAACTATGACCCAAAAACTATCTCCCTCCCCGGATTAAAATACCCATGATACACCTCAGGGAATGTTTCGCGGATGGAATCCACCAATTTCTTCATGCCGAAATAATAGGGCTGCTCAACAGGTTTCACGATTTCGGCATACCATTCGGGGTCAATATTGAAATTGCGCCATTGTATCATATTGATGTCGTTGCGCACGATAAATCGGCGCAAGGCATCCACCTCGGCGGCTTCGTCGGTGTAGCCCGGAAACACAAAATAGTTGATAGACACCCACACGCCATGACGCCGCGCCGTTCGAATACTCTCCACCACATCGGCAAAGGTATAGTTCACGGGATTATAATAGCTCAAATAGTTCTGTTCTTGCACACTGTTCATGCTCACACGTATGCTTTGCAGACCTGCTTTGCACAAGGCTTCCACCGCTTGAGGTCGGCTCGCGTTGGTGTTCAGGTTGATAATACCTTTTTGGGTTTGGGAGCGTATCAACAGGATGGCGTCGCGCATCGTTTCCCATTGCAGCAGCGGCTCGCCTTCGCAACCTTGCCCGAAACTCACCACAGGATTGGGCGCAATTTCAAGATGTGCCACGGCAATCTCCGCTATCTCTTCGGGGGTGGGCACAAAGGTGATGCGATTCTGTGTGGCAGTTATCTTATGGTCTTTCGGCTGAAAGGAAATACAACCCATGCAGCGCGAATTGCAGGAGGGCGAAGTAGGCAAAGGCGCCTCCCATCGGTTCAAAAAATAGTTGCGAGCAGCAGGGCAGAGATATACCAAGGCGCAGTTCGACAGATGCTTCAGCAAACGGTTCTTGGTGTTGGCTTTCAACATGCGTTTGGCACCTTTCTCCACATAAAGTTGATTAAACTGATTGCAATCTTGGCGGATGTCGGGGTCAATGCGAAAGGCGGTGGTATAGAAACCTCCCTCCGTCCAACCGATAGCGGCATAAGCATACAAAGGCAAGCGAGGCGCATCATTTCCGGTGACCCATGCCGCTTGATGCGTCAAAGTGTAAGCCGGTGCTACAAAAGCCGCCACAGCCCATCCTTTGTTGCACTCACGAAACGTTTGGGTCTTTGCATCCCAACCAACACCTCGACGTCCGGGCAGATGAAAAAAATCGCTACCTTCAGGCAAAGGAATAAAATCCTCAGCGGCTATCTGAACCGTATCAGCCCCAATCCTACCTACTGCTAATAGCGAGGTGTCTTCAAAGATATTGCCTTTATCATCGGCATACAAAAGATAGGGAGCATGGCTTGGAAACACTCTGTTAGTATTAATTTTAATTATAACTTCTCAACAAATAACTTTAGCGCACTTTAGGCACTCCAAGTACTTTAGGCACTCTAAGTACTCCAAGTACTTTAGGCACTCTAATTCACTCCCCCCATAAAAACATATTGTATCAAATTTGCCCCCATCTGCAAGGCTTTGGTGCGAGTTTCTTCTGAATCTTTGTGCACATCTTGGTCTTCCCAACCATCGCCCAAATCACATTCGTAAGAATAAAAACATACCAAGCGTCCCTCATAAATGAGTCCGAAACCTTGAGCAGGTTTGCCGTCGTGCTCGTGTATCTTGGGTAAACCATTGGGGAAGTTATATTTTTGATGATAGATGGGAAAGGCTACTGGTAGTTCAATAAAATCCAATTCGGGAAACACCTTCTTCATCTCGCGACGAGCAAATTTATCAATACCATAGTTGTCGTCAATATGAAGAAAGCCACCCGAAATCAGATAATCTCTAAGGTTTTTTACTTCGGAAGTGGAGAACACCACATTGCCATGCCCCGTCATGTGGACGAAGGGAAAGCTGAACAACTCGTTGCTGCCCACCTCCACAGTTGCGTATTCGGGATTCATATTGGTGTTGAGATTGGTGTTACAGAATTTTATCAGATTGGTGAGCGATGTGGGGTTGGCATACCAATCGCCGCCGCCTTTATATTTCAGGAGCGCTATCTGCACGTTTTGCGCAATCGCTAAATAGGAAATCATAACAAAACTTAACGATATCAATAGGGTGCGAAAGACTTTCATAATTATTGGTTGACGATATTAATAATGCTACATGCCATAATGCCGGCGGTTTCGGTTCTTAAACGTTTATTTCCCAAACTTATTGGGATGTAGCCCGATTTTTTTGCCGCATCCACCTCCCCTGTAGTGAAATCCCCTTCAGGACCTATCAATACGATAGCATTTTGCTTGGCGCGATACAGGTCTGTTAATAGCGTGCGTTCATCATCATTGCAATAGGCAATATACTTTGCACTGTCATGATTTTGTTTGATAAAATCTTTGAACGACATCAGGGGATGCAACTTCGGCAGATAAGCAGAAAAAGATTGTTTCATGGCAGCTATCAGTATCTTCTCGAGCCTATCGGGTTTGATAGAACACTTCTCAGAGCGTTCGCAGATGAGGGGCGTGATTTCCTCAATACCTATTTCGCATGCCTTTTCCAAGAACCATTCGAAGCGTTCGGGACTTTTGGTAGGCGAAATGGCTACATGCAGACTGTGGGAACGTTGGTTAAAATGGGGAACTATTTTGATGATGCTTGCCTTATAAGCGTTTTGGTCCATATCGGTGATTTCGGCATGATAGAGAGTGCCTTTGCCATCCGTCAGATAGATGATGTCGGCAGTTTTCAATCGCAACACCTTGCAATGCCGCGACTCCTCCCGACCAAACACATAGAGGTCGCTGTCAATATCCGATGCGTAGAACAAGTGCATATATTACCAAATAAACACTTCTGTTTTGTCCTTTGGACGATATTTCTCCAACCATCTGAAATTCTTCAGGAATAGGTCTTTCACGCCCAATTCTTTATCAGGATATAAGGTAGCGATGGGTTTATCCATAAAGGTAATGGATTTTATATGGCTATCACTTATTTCTATACTTAAATCTGTGGATATAGCTTTGTTGATGCCTGTTTTTCTGCCGTCGTCCTCTCGCATAAAATAGATGGTTTCGGCATTGCCAAACACATGTATTTTCTTCAACTCGCCCTTACTAAAGAAGGCAATCATATTGGTGCCTTTCACCTGATTGAAACGACTCTTCACACTGTCGTCATTCGCCACCAAATAACACGCTCGATTCAGATACATCTTATCTGCCAAACTATTTGCCAGTTGTATCTTCACCGAATCGGCTGTAAGCTGCTTGTCCTCCGTCCAAATAATCGGGTTGCGAAACAAACTAATTGTGGAATCGGCATAATTATACACCAAGGAATCGCATGAGCCCTGCAAATCATTCCGAAAGAACTTCACCTTGTGATAAGCAAACATGATACGTGCCTTTTCTGTGATGGTATCAAAGGTGCCCACCAAGGTATCTGCATGTAGAAATAAGGAATCGTGCTGCTCATCAATCTGAATCAATAGGGCACTATCTGTTGCCAAACTGTATTGCTTCTTTTGGTCGTAATGGATAAAGTTGCCTTTCACTATCATGTTGCGCGAAGAGTCGAACAGCGTTACATTGCGATATGCCAAACCCAATCCCAACACGCGATTGTAAAATATACTATCCCCCGTTAAGGTTTGACTTTTATTCTTCAGGATGTTGTTTTTGGAGAACTCGGCAATATCTTTCTTGGTCACATACCAACCTTTCTCCGTATAGATATTATTCTCTTTGCTGGTTACATACGTGGGCCCATAGAAATGCGATACCTCCGTGGCGGTATTGTATATCAGCGAATCCGATTTAATTGTGTAATCCAAATTGACCAGCACCACCGAATCGTTGAAGAAGAAATCCTTAGTGTCGGAATAATAGAATCCACGCTTGCTTGTAAGGGTGTTTTCGGGGTCCACTATCTTTCCGCCATCGTAATATTGCCCTGTTTTTTCATTCATGTCGTAGGTAAGATGCTCAGTAGTCAGTGTTATTTCATTGTCAATCATCTTCACATTCTTATGAATCTCGGCAATCTTAGTGTTACCATCGTAGCGCAAGGAATCGCCAAAGATGTCCACCGAATCGCTTGCTTTGATATGCACATGGCTGTAGGCATCTATGCTGTTCTCTTCCGAATAAAGATGAGCACTGTCGCAATAGAGCATGATGTTCTCATGTTTGAAAATGACGTTGCCAATCAGCAAAGTGTATTCGCCTTTTGCTTTATCATAAATGGCACTTTCGGCTCCCACCAAATCTATTTTCTTCGGCGGACTCTTCTCCTGTGCACACAAAATAAATGCAAAGCAGAGATACACTAAACTAAAAGTGAAACATTTTTTCATACTAAGAGATGCTCAAAAAGCATTGGTTGGGACAACAAAATAAGCGCCGAGATGGATGGCTTATTAGTTCTCCGTTTCTTTTTTCAGCATGTTGCCGTCCAAATCGAAATAAACCTTCACAACTTTCTTGTCACCCGATTTCTTCAAGATAACCAGATAGCAACTACCCATCTCTTTATCTGTCTTGAAAAACGATTCACTGATGCTGTGTTGTGGAAAATTCTTTTTAAGATACTTTGGCACTATTGGAGGTAATTCAGTTGCTTTCACTCTTTCGTCCGATGTGCCATATTTTGAGGCGGGTTCTTCTTTGGTTTGTTTATAACTTTCTCCATCTTCGTCTTTTTTGTTCAGGTCTTCGCCTTCATTATATTTCTTTATAAACTTCCCTGTTATGTCAAAATATAAATAGGTAGTATATTTAGCAATTTCAGGTTTAACCCCAATGACATACGTATTGCCCAGTTTATCATCGCTCACCAAACGCGAACTCTTTATATAGTCATCCTTATAGTTTTGCTTAATGTATTGCAATATGTTGCTCGGCACTTCCTTCAATTCAATTTTATCATTATAATTATCTGCATTTTCATATTTCGCTCCTTTTCGATCTACATCTGAAACAAATTCTTTATCCTTTTCCTCTTTGCGTTTCTGACTGTCATTATAGTTCTGGTCAACTTCGTCAGGCTTTTCCACATTGATAAACTTACCAGTAGTAGTAAACTGTATCTCTGTTATCGGTGGTGGCAATTCTTTGCTACGTTTGTCATACATTCTGATAAAAATAGTTTTATCTTTTGGTTGAGAGACAAGTTCCATAGTTTTAATTTTATAGGTTCTGTAATTCGATTTCAAATAATCTACTGCCATTTGAATTAAACTTTCTTCCGCTTGCTCAATTCTGGTTTCTAACCACACGCCTTCTTTAGTAAAGGTCATTTGCCCAGCTTTACCTACTTGGGTATATTTCACGATGTATTTCTTATCTCTTAGATACCAAACGGCACCTGCAGCTTTTTTAGCCTTAGCAACGAAATATGTTTTTATGACAGCAGGAATTTTAGCAGCATCCACTACATCTTTGTCTCCATCATCAGTCTTTTGTGGCACTTCGGTGACTTCTTCATCCTCTTTGTTGTCTTTCTTCACTTCTTTTTTGTGTTCTTGCTTGGCATCTATTTCTTCGTCTTGCTTTGCATCTTTTTTGTGCTCTTGCTTTTGATCAACTTTAGAATCTTTTTTTTGATCTTGCTTGCCGTCTTTCTTCTGATTTTGCTTAGCATCTTGCTTGCTGTCTTTCTTCTGATCTTCCTTGGCATCTTGTTTTTGGTCGTTGTCGCCTTTGTTGTCTCCAGCTTCTACTTTCTTTATCAACTTACCGGTAAGGTCGTAAAAGAGTTCAACAGGGGGTACAGCAGTGAATCCTTGCTTCTTTATCAGGATATAATAGAATGTGTCGCCACCACTGGTTTTCTGCAATTCCGATACGGAAATCACATAATCTTTGTCCCGATAATTATCTTTATAATAAGTGAGAATTGGGCTAGGTAGTTCCTTTTCAGCCACTTCATATTTGGTGATTAGCCAAAGTCCTTTACTATTAAAATCTGCTTTACCCACCTGATCGTTTAATTTGAATTTTGCCGTATAGATATCCGCATTCAACTCCCACGATGTTACTGTGGCTTCGGGGAATTTATACTTGAAACTGATGAACACATCCTCAGGGACTTTATCATCATTGATTTTTTGAGCGGAAACGCTTCCCAAAGCAAGAAATAAAAAGACTACAAGAAATAATTTTGTTGTTTTCATTAGACAGGATTTTTATAAATTAAAGGTTTGTTTTCTATTGGGCCCCAAAGATAATAAAGAAATGCGTACGTTGACATTTTTTTCTATAAAAGTAATATAATTTTGCAATTCCAAGGGCATTTCGGCAATATCATTAATAGTATCCACTGCTTGATTCCATCCCTGAATTTCATCATAAATAGGTTCAACAATGCTATCGTTTAAATCGAACGGCAAATACGTGATGTTTTCCTTGTTGATAGTGTAAGCGTTTGCCGTTTTAAGGGTTTCGAAACTGCTCAACACATCAGCTTTGGTCATCACTAAGTCGGTGATGCCATTAATCATCACAGCATACTTGAGCGCCACCAAATCGAGCCAACCACAACGACGCGGTCTGCCGGTGGTGGAGCCAAACTCATTGCCAATCTTTTGAAGCTTCGCTCCGGTTTCGTCAAAGAGTTCGGTAGGGAAGGGTCCGCTACCCACGCGTGTGCAATAGGCTTTGAATATTCCATAGACTTTCCCAATCTTAGTCGGGGGAATCCCTAAGCCCGAACAAACGCCCGCACATATTGTGTTGGAAGAGGTGACGAAAGGATAAGCGCCAAAGTCAATATCCAACAAAGTGCCTTGCGCGCCCTCAGCCAAAATGCTTTTACCCGCAGCCAATGCCTCATTGATGTAGATTTCGGTATCAATAAACTGCATCACTTTCATCTCTTCAATGGCTTCGAACCACTTTTGCTCATATTCTTTGAAGGGGATGCCGTCAATCTTATGTTGAAGGATATCGAAATCATAAAGGCTGATAATCCTCAGATGCTCTGCCGTGAGTTGATTATATTTCTCAACAAAATCCTGACGCAATATATCTCCAACACGGATACCTTTGCGGTTATATTTATCCGAATAGGTCGGTGCGATGCCTTTCAGCGTGGAACCTATCTTTGCATCACCTTTGGATTTTTCGTAGCAAGCATCCAACGCCCGATGAATCGGCAAAATTAGATGAGCACGCTTGGAGATAAAGAGCGTATCTGTGGCTGTTGGGTTGTAGGTCTGAACCACACGGAGTTCTTTCAACAGTATCACAGGGTCAATGACAACGCCATTGCCGATGAGGTTCACCGTGTTTTTGTGCAAGATGCCCGAAGGGATGGTGTGCAAAATAATCTTATGGTCGTCGAACTCTATGGTGTGTCCCGCATTGGGACCTCCCTGAAAACGTGCTATCACATCATATTGTGGTGTCAAAGCATCTACAATTTTCCCTTTTCCTTCGTCGCCCCATTGGAGGCCTAATATTACATCAACTTTCATAAATCAATTATAGATAGTACGTATTCGTTATTTTTTCTTTTCTGTTGGATTGGTTTTTGCATAAAACGTCAAAGCATGATGGGATATTTTCACATCAAACATTTTCTCAAGCGATTGTTGTATTTCCTGTATGCGCGGATCGCAAAACTCTATTACTTTTTTCTCGTCAACAAAAATAAGATGGTCGTGTTGTTTGAAATTATAGGACTTTTCGTAGTGGGCACAGTTCTGTCCAAATTGATGTTTCACCACCAGACTGCAATCCAACAAGAGTTCAATAGTGTTATACAAAGTCGCACGGCTGACTCTGTAGCCATTACCTTTCATTTTTCCATACAGGGTTTCAATATCAAAATGTCCTTCGATCTTATAAATCTCGCGCAAAATTGCATAACGTTCGGGAGTTTTCCGATGCAAATTGTGCTCAAGATATGCAATAAAAATCTGCATTACATCTCCAAACATTTCCGGCATATTCTCTGTCATAAGGTCTTCAAAAAAAATTTTGATAAAGATACTACTTTTATACAATATGGAAACAAATATCCATTATTTTTCAAAAAAATATTCTTGTCGGGTTTAATTTATTCTATTGATTCTTTCAATGCCATTTACGGTTTTCAGGTTGTCAATGAGGGTTTTGAGTTGGTCGGTGTTTTGAATATATACGGTTAATACCCCTTCAAAAATTCCTGAGGTTGTTTCGAGTGTTAGCGACCGTATATTGATGTTTAAATCTTTTGAGATGATGTTGGTGATGTCGCGTATCATGCCCATGCGGTCGAAGCCTTTGATGGTGATACCTGCCAAGAAGCGTATCGTATCGTTGTTAACCCACTTCGATTTGACCACTTTGTTGCCATATTTCGACATAAAAATCACGGCAGGTTCGCAATTGGTGCGATGCACTGTGATTTCGCCATTCTTCTCAATCAGCCCAATGACATCGTCGCCGGGGATGGGATGACAACAAGGCGCAATGTTATAGCTGATTTTCTCCACCTGCGACTCCAACAGCAACGTCTTAGGCTTTTCTTTCTCTTTGCTTTCTTTGGCTTTTGATTCGTCGTTGCTTTCGGGATGAAGGATTTTGGAAAAAGGAAACTTCAGATAGCGGAACCATGTCTCCCCTTCCTTTTCAATGAAACAAGTCTTCAAATCTTTGTAGCCAATGGTGCCGTTATACACTTCTAAATAAAGATTCGCCGGTATGGTGATTTTCTTGAAGTGCATAAATTTGTTGAGGTTCGAGGTGGAAAACTCTATATGATATTCATCAAACATGGCTTTCAACTTACTTTTGCCTTCGGCAGCATGTTTTTTCCGCTCTTCTTTCACATAGATTTTTATCTGCGCTTTGGCTTTGGCGGTGGTCACATATTCGAACCACTCGGATTTGGGCGTTTGTTTGTCAGAAGTGATGACTTCAATTTGGTCACCGCTCTTCAGCGGATGGTTGAGGGGCACTAGCTTGTGGTTCACTTTGGCGCCTATGCAGTTGTTGCCGATATGCGAATGGATGCTATAAGCAAAATCGAGGGTGGTGGCTTTCATGGGCAAAGTCACTAAGTCGCCTTTGGGTGTGAACACATAGATATCATCAGAAAAGAGATTCAATTTAAAATCTTCAATAAAATCTAAGGCGTTAGATTCGGGACTTTGCAGCAGTTCGCGGATTTTTGCCAACCAATCTTCCAAACCGCTTTCGCCCTGATTGCCGTCTTTATATTTCCAATGGGCAGCATAACCCTTCTCGGCTATTTCGTCCATGCGTTTGGAGCGAATTTGCACCTCCACCCATTTGCCCGTGTTGCTCATCACGGTGGTGTGCAGCGCTTCGTAGCCGTTGGCTTTGGGGATAGAAATCCAATCGCGGAAACGGTCTTTGTTCGGACGATAATGGTCGGTGACGATGGCATAGACGTTGAAACATTCCGACTTTTCGCGCTCCGTAGGCACATTTAGCACGATGCGTATGGCAAACAAATCAAACACCTCCTCGAAAGGGATTTCCTTTTTGCGCATTTTCTCCCAAATAGAATAGATAGATTTGGTGCGGGCAAGGATGGTGTTGTCAATTTTCTGCGCGGCGAGCTCGCGACGGATGGGCAAAATAAATTTGGCGATGAAGCGCTTACGTTCCTGTTCCGATTCTTTCACCATATTGAAAATAGTTTGGAAGATGTCGGGTTCCATGTGTTTGAAAGCTAAATCTTCGAGCTCGCTTTTGATGGCATACAAACCCAAACGATGCGCCAAGGGGGCATAGAGGAAGGATGTTTCAGAGGCTATCTTGAGTTGTTTCTCTATGGGCATGGAGGTCAGCGTGCGCATATTGTGGAGACGGTCGGCGAGTTTGATGAGAATCACGCGCACATCGTCAGAAAGCGTGAGCAACATCTTGCGGAAGTTTTCCGCTTGCAGCGATTCGGTTTTGTTGTCGAACAGACCCGAGATTTTGGTCAACCCATCAATGATGCGGGCTACTTTGTCGCCAAACAAGGCGCGAATTTCCTCCAAAGTGTAGTCGGTGTCTTCCACCACATCGTGCAACAAGGAGCAAATCACCGACGTGGTGCCCAATCCGATTTCCTCGGCAGAGATGCGCGCCACTTCCAAGGGGTGATAAATATAGGGTTCGCCCGTACGGCGGCGCATATCTTTGTGTGCTTCTAGCGCTAGGTTGAATGCTTTGCGGATAAGGAGTTTGTCATCGCGGGTGGTGCGCGGTTTGCACACCCTTAGCAGGTTGCGATAGCGAATCAGTATTTCTTTTTTCTCGTTGAGAGCTTCGGCAGATGGCATGATGACAAATTTGAGTACAAATATACTATATTTTTCTGAATTGAGATACGCGGGATAAGAAAAGTTATCAGCAGGGGGGTGTGAATTGAAGTTTCAAGCTCCAAGAAACAAGACCCAAATACCAAATCCCAAGATCCAAATTCCAAGGCTAGCCCCTACGGCTAACGACACTTTGTGTACGGGACAGGTTGCGAATTTACGAATTACGAATGGGTTCCAAAGACCCAAATCCCAAATTTCAAGCTCCAAGAGAAAAACCACAAAGACTAAAAGACACGAAGACACAAAGAAAATTTTTAATTTATGATTTTAGATTTAAGAAAAAACACTAAGACTCAAAGACACGAATACACAAAGTGATTTACCTCTGGGCATCTAAACATTTCGCAGCGGGGGTTGAAGAGAAAACGAAAAACGCTATATATTTTTCAACATATTAAGAATTAATTTATTTTTTGATATTTGTATGTTGCTGTATTTGAATATTGTTTTTTTTAGATGGTTAAAATGTGGTTAATGATGGTGGGGGTGTGGAATTTGTGATGTAGTAAATGTGTTATGATGATTTGCAAATGTGTAATGATGATTAATAAATGTGTTATGATGATTAATAAATGTGCTTTGATGATTAGTAAATGTGCTTTGGTGATTTGTAAATGTGCTTTGGTGATTTGCAAATGTGCTTTGATGATTTGTAAATGTGTTCTGATGATTCGTAAATATGTTATGATGATTTGCAAATATGTTATGATGATTTGCAAATGTGTTATGATGATTTGTAAATGTGCTTTGATGATTTGTAAAAGTGTTTATCTGTGGAGTGGATTATTGATGCTGCGGGGCAGATGTTTTTTATTATAACTGATGTTACGCATTATGATAAAATCCCGAAGGGATGACAATAGTATGGAACACAGAATGCAGAGAATACAAAAACCCTGAAAGGGTGACATAATAATATCATCCCTTCTGGATTTAATACAGGATTGTCTGAATAATTTTCAATAATAATTTCAGTCCTTCGGACTTTTTCATTACATCAGTTAGTAATTCGCCAATTCGTAATTCGTAGGGTTAAAAACTTTCTCCGTTGGGCGGAGGTTAGGCGGTGGTTCTACCTCCGTCTTATCTATCCTTTTAGGTTTCACCTAATACTCCTTATCTACAAAAGCACTCAATAAAGTTTGAAACCTCAGATTTCACTAAAATGGGGCTTAGTATAAACAGGATAATGCTATGCCAACACATCAAAGTTTAATTTATCGTTTTTATTCGCCTAAATTGTACCAAAATAAGAAAAAAAGTTGTATCTTTGAAAACTTTTTCTAAAAGTAAAAAAATGAAAACAATTAAACTTCTTTTAAGTATTTGTTTTGCGATTAGCCGTCTAACTATTTACGGTCAAATAGCTAGCTTTATAGCTCCCGATACAGTTTGCCTTGGTCAAACTATTACTATACAAAATACATCATCCGGTGCAAGTACATACTATTGGAATTTCTGTTCAGGATATATTGGGAATACGCCCATCGGGCAAAACTTAGGCAATTTAGGCAACTTAAACGGTCCGGTTTATATTGCTTTGGCAGATGACAATAATAATAAATTTACTTTTGTAACAAACCATCTTAGCGGTACTCTAACCAGAAATTATTATGGAACAAGCTATTCTAACAATCCTGTATCTGTCAATCTTGGAAATTGTGGCGTTATTGACAATCAGGTTGAGGGAATACAAATCATTAATGAAAATGGAAATTGGTATGGTTTACTAACGGGAGGTCTGAACAATTATGTTATACGACTTAATTTTGGCAATTCGTTATTTAATACACCTACTGGTACAAACTTTGGGAATATTGGTGGTTTATTAAGTTACCCACATACTATTTATACGTTTAAGGAAAGTGGAAATTGGTATAGTTTTGTTGGAGATTATAGTATTAGCACCCTTATTCTTTTAAATTTCGGAAATAGCCTAACTAATACTCCAACCGCAACAAGTATTGGAAATATTGGAACTTTAAATGGTCCCGTTGGGTTTTTCCCTGTTCAAAAGTCCGGCTTGTGGCATTTATTTGTTGTGAATCGAAACAGCAATTCTCTCTCTCGTTTAGATTTTGGGACTTCTTTGCTTAATACGCCAACAGGCGTTAACTTTGGAAGTTTGGGATGCTTGAATTATCCTAGGTCAATAACAATTATACAGGATTGCCAAGAAGTTTTTGGTATGATTGTAAACGAAAACTCTAACGACATTGTTAGAGTGACATTCCCTAACGGGCTATTAAATACACCCTTTGGAACATCTTTGGGCAATATTGCAAACTTTAGTTTTCCACATCATATTTCGGAAGTCTATAGATTAAAAGATACATTATACGCTTTCATTGCAAATGTAAGTAACAATACTTTATCTAGAATTTACTTTCCCAGTTGCAATAATTCCTCTATTTCTTCTTCAACTCTTGCCAATCCTCCTTCTTACACATATAATGCCATAGGAACTTATAACGTGAGTTTGGTGATAAATGAAAACACGCCTTCCCAATCAAACTATTGCAAGCAAATTGTTGTGGTTAACTCAATAGTGGCACATATTACAGGAGATACAGTCTATTGCGCCGGCGATTCTATTAAACTATGTGCTAATGCACCCCCTGGTAGTACCTATCAATGGAATGGTCCAAATGGGTTCTCATCAACGAACCCCAATATTATTGTTCCACATGCAAGCCAAGCTAATGCTGGTGCATATAATTTGGTTGCATATAACAACGGATGCTCAAGTTCCGTGATCTCTGTTTTTGTGACAGTTGTTAATCCACCTGTTGTAAATCTTGGAAGCGACATAAATATATGCACCGGTTTTACTTCTGTCAATTTGAATGCTAATAACCCTGGTTGTTATTATGTTTGGAGTACCGGAGCAACAACCCAATCTATAGCTGCAACGACGTCAGGCGCATTTTCTGTTACCGTAACTAATAATTCCGGTTGCTCGTCGAGTGATGCAATCCAAATTAATATAGTAAATCAAATTTCAGTAAATTTAGGTAATGACACCAGCATCTGTCAAGGCTCGAATATTGTTTTAAATGCCGGAAATGCGGGTAGTCAATATCAGTGGAGTACCGGGCAAACTACTCAAAGCATTAGCGTGAATTCGGAAGGGGATTATATGGTCAGCGTAACTAATTATAGTTGTCATGATGCAGACACTATATCTATAAATGTAGTTCCTATGCCTTCCATATTTCTCGGCAACGATACTGTTATTTGCGAGGGAGATGTTATTATCCTTTCACCAGGCACAGGGTTTAATGGTTATATTTGGTCAACTGGCTCTATTAATAATTATTTGCAAATAACTGTGCCTGGAACCTATTCCGTACAAATTTTTGACGGAACTTGTTATGTCTCGGATGTCATCACAATTAGTGAATGTGACTATGAAATATGGGTGCCAAACGTATTTACTCCAAATAGTGATGGAATCAATGATTTTTTCTATCCCGTGTATTTCAATATTGATTCAATTTCTCTAATGATTTTTAATCGTTGGGGAAATCAACTCTATGAAGGTTCAGGGAGGGCAGCGATTTGGAATGGCAAGTACTTGGGAAGACAATGCCCCGACGGCGTATATTATTATATTATCGAATATCAAAAAAATGGTTTTAAAGAACGGCATGGTACGGTTACTTTATTGCACTAAACATATTATCCCTTTCCGCAAAGCTTTCAGCCCCACGTTCGGCTAAGGTTCTACCTTAGTCGAAAATATGCTTACAGGCTGTATCTGTATGAGAAAATATTTATATATTTGCAAATAAAAATAAGTAGTTAAAGTAGATTTTTATGGAAAACATTTTGATTCCTCTAGGCAGTAGCCTAGAAAAATATATTCGACTAAGGCACAGCCTTAGCCGAACGGGACAAGCATATGTACTTGTGGAACAGGAGCTTATGATTATTATTTAAATCTATTGGATGTTTGTGTAAAATACCATTATTAAACTATATGAAGACAAATATTAAATGCTATATTTTAACTGTATTAATGTACTTTTTATGTATTCAATGTTTTTCCTATACACCAAAAGATAGTTGTTTTATGGTTAAAGTAAAAGAAATAAGGCTGAGTAAGAAAATTCATGAAAATAGAGAAGGAGGTTTATATACGTTTTGTAATATAAGAATTGATTTAAAAAATAATTGTGATAGCAATATCAGCTTTTGGCAATTGGATTGTTACTGGCAGGCTTCATTTTTTACAGATAATGAGAAATTAAGTATTCAATCCGAAAGCTGCTCTTATAATCCAACAATGTTAAAAAAGGTAAAGCATGGTATGTCTATATCATATAATGGAATATTGCATGTTAAAATTGATTCTAATCAAACAAGCCGTATGAAATTCAGAATTGGTTTTATTAATCTTGGAGAAAAAGAATATCATTTAGGTGAATCAATTATACAGGCTCTCCGTAATAGGAAAGTAGAAAGAAGAGGAATAATATGGAGTAAAGAATATTATTTAAAAATAAGACGATATAAGAAAAGTAAGTAATTTGTCAAATACCCCGTTCGGCTTAGGCTGTGCCTAAGTCGAATATATCTTTATAGGCTTTGCCTATTTCACCAATTAACTAATCAACCAATTAACCAATCAACCCCGTTCGAGCAATATACCTAAAACAGAATAATATGAAAAATAAATGCGCCAGTCTATATTATCTTTTACTATTTATAGGTATTTTTTTAATGTTTACAAATAGTTGCAAAAAGAAGGATGATACCGAGCTTATTCCCACTACAGTTACTGATATTGATGGTAATGTTTATAATACCATTATTATTGGAACTCAGGTATGGATGAAAGAGAACCTAATAACCTGAGTTCGGGTTAAGCAAATAAAAGTAACTGGCTTTCGTACTGTGAGATAATTTTAGGATTAGTTTCTTGTATATCCCTTTTAATAGATGGTTTTTTTGGAAAGAATGAATAG
>CAIOJS010000047.1 GCA_903858655.1 uncultured bacterium
ATTTAATTGAGAATGTTAATAAATCAAAATACGTACTCCACTACCGAATTGAAAAGGATGGAATTTGTTTGAGGGGTAATCTTTAAAGTGCCGGAAATACGATCAGCCATAGATCCCACTATCTATCTTTTCTTTCATCTTTTCGTATTCCAATTGAAATTTCTCCCACAAATTCATCTCACTTTCCAATTGCTTTTTCAGTTCTTGATATTTTTCGAAGATACCCGGTGTCTTTATGGCTTCTTTATATTTGTCGGGGTCAATCAACACGGCGTCCAATTCGGCAACTTCGGTTTCAAGCTTGGCTATTTTCTTTTCCGAATCTTCTACCCGATTTTGTATTTTGCGCAATAAACGTTCCTGCTCCTTTTTCTTTTCATAATTGACTTTGTTCCCGGGGGGAACTGAAGCTTTTTGCTCATTCACTTTGGCTTTGGTAATGTTCTTGCGTTCCAGTTCTTTCAAAGTGTTCAAATCGCGCGCATCCAAAAAGGTGTAGATATCGCCAATATATTCGCGGATTTTACGATTCTTGAATTCATACACTTTGGTGGTCAATCCTTGCAAGAAATCTCGGTCATGCGAAACCAATATCAGTGTGCCGTCATATTTCAACAAAGCATTCTTCAATATATCTTTCGACACCATGTCGAGATGGTTGGTAGGCTCATCCAAAATCAACAGATTAACCGGCGACAACAACATCTTAGCCAATGCCAAACGCGATTTTTCGCCCCCCGACAACACTTTCACCTTTTTATCTATGGTTTCCCCACCAAACAAAAAACTTCCCAATATGGCTCGAATACGTGTGCGGATGTCGCCCACTGCCACATCATCTATGGTTTGGAACACGGTCTTCTCCATATCCAACAAATCGGTTTGGTTTTGGGCGTAATAGCCCACAGAGATGTTGTGCCCAAGTTTCACTTTACCATCAAAATCCACCTGATCCAATATGATTTTCACCAATGTGGACTTGCCTTCCCCATTACGACCAACGAAAGCTATCTTTTCGCCTTTGATGACCGCCAAATCAATATCACTCAAAATAAGTTTTTCGCCATAGCGTTTCGACACGTTATCTATCTCCACCGACACTTTGCCTGAAGACGGAGCAGGCGGAAACATAAAACGTATGGTCGAGGTGTCGGTTTCATCCACTTCAACCAGATCCATCTTTTCCAGATACTTCACGCGCGATTGCACCTGACGTGCTTTGGTGGACTTCGACCGAAAACGCGTAATGAAACGCTCTATCTGTTCGATTTGCTTTTGCTGATTGTTGAAGGTTGCCAACTGACTTTCTATACGGTCGGCGCGCATGATGACATAATCCGAATAACAGGCTTTGTAATCGAAGATTTTTCCCAAGGAAATCTCCACAGTGCGCTGCGTTACATTGTCTAAGAAAGCCCTATCATGCGACACCAATAAGACTGCTCCACGATAGTTAATCAAAAAATCTTCCAACCATTGTATGGATTCAATGTCGAGATGGTTGGTAGGCTCATCTAGCAACAAAAGAGCAGGCTTCTGCAACAAGAGCTTCGCCAACTCTACCCGCATTTGCCAACCGCCACTAAATTCGCTCATGTTACGCTCAAAATCTGCTGACTCGAAACCCAAGCCCAACAACACTTTTTCCACATCAGCTTCTATGGTTTCGCCGCCCAATATCTTAAATTGCTCGTTCGCCGTCTGAAGTTTATCCAACAAACGTGTGTAGGCAGACGATGCATAATCACTGATGTGAAGTAGTTCTTCCGAATATTTCTTTATATTTTTTTCGATGTTCAGCACATGATCGAAAGCGCGTAGGGCTTCCTCGAATACGTTCTTACGACTTTGAATCGCGATTTCCTGCGGCAGATAGCCTATCGTAGTACCCGCCGGATAGGTGACGGAGCCTTTTTCGGGTTCCATCAGTCCGGCAAATATCTTTAGCAGCGTGGTTTTGCCTGCACCGTTTTTGCCCACCAGCCCAATGCGATCGCGATCGTTCACGATAAAAGATATGTTATCGAAAATGTATTCGCCTGTGAAATGAACGGAAAGCTGGTTAACAGAAATCATGAATTGTGGTTTGATAGAATGTTTTGCAAAAGTAATAAAAATTTGTGATTTGTGACTTGCGATTTGTCATTTGTGAAATATTCTATATCATCAAAATTCAGCAAGGCACCATGGAGACTGTTGGCATAAACCAAAGCTGTCAGAACCAACAAAGCCGCCAGCAACAGCCATTGATATGGGGCATACTGACCCCTACCTTTTTTAATAGCGGGACCTTCTTTGCCGGTTTCTTTGCAAGCATATTTCTTTCAATTTATTAGTAAGGATTAAGATTTTATCCGCAGTTTACGGCAAAAAAATAATTCAATGCACAAAGATAAAAATAAATTGCGGATAATAACAAGTTGAACTATGCAAAGTTGCTAAGTTCGAACAACGGGTAGTTGAAAACTACTATTTATAAAGTTCGAAGGGGCAAATTTCGAACAACGGGTTATAAGGAAGCTAATGTTGTAGCTGTTAGTAATGTAAATTCTGCTTTTGGAATTTTAACAACTGTACTTCCCCCTCCTTGCATATTTGTTCCGCCACCCATTGGAACCCAAGATGCAAATTGAGCTAACTTATCAAATGTAATGAACCACCAATTTACAAGTCGTCTGTTTACTGTATCATTTATTTCTCTTACGAAAAACAATGAATGTAGATTGCCTTTTTTTGCAGCATAAAAAGCAAGTTTGACAAATGGCCCAACATCTAGCCCAAAATAATCACCCACTTTGCTGTCGTTACCTGGAGTTTTTTCTTTTATCTCAATTGGATATGTGTATTGCTGTCCCCAAAGAATTCCATCAATATCTGACATCTCACACATAAACTGATCTTGAAAATTTACTCTTAACCTGAGTTCGGGTTAAGCAAATAAAAGTAACTGGCTTTCGTACTGTGAGATAATTTTAGGATTAGTTTCTTGTATATCCCTTTTAATAGATGGTTTTTTTGGAAAGAATGAATAG
>CAIOJS010000048.1 GCA_903858655.1 uncultured bacterium
ACATCAACAAGTGCGGACAGTTTTGTACTAATTTTGAACAGTCACAATGCACCTGTTCATGTGCAAATACCGTTAGCAACAATAGCGGTCGCCAACTTCGAGCAATATCATTCGTTGAGAATATTCCGAAAAATCATCCCACTCTAAATCAAATTGCTCATATTCATTCATTGTTTGATTATATTTACTGCAAACACATAGCCCATTTGGTAAATAAACCCCACACACAGTTATTTCTCCTGTGTAGTAATTTATTTGATAATAACCATCTAAAACTACTGTTGCTAACAAGCGGTCATAAGCAATTTTTGCCGTGCCACTTGGACAAATTTTCTGTAATTCATTCATTTTTATTTCAATTAAAAGTTAGTGAAGCAAAAACTGCTCATACCGCCATATTCATTAGTATCAAATGAAGCTCCCCGCCGCAAGCGGCGGGGAATTAAACCCTTAAGAGATTAAACCTCTGCCCAGTCACTTATTGGCTTCATAACCTTATATCCATTCGATTTAAGTAAGGCAATTGCCTGTTGAATTTCATTTTCATTTGTTGTATGAATCTTTTGATTCATCTTCGTCCACATTCTTTTACTCTCACTGGCTCTCACAGCGTGCTGTAAGAGAAATTTTAAACAGAATCCATTTACAACTAAATTTTTAGGATAGCCTTTTTTTCTGGCGCACTTACAAAACTCATTTGATGTGAATGAATTTGGCATGGTTTCCAGTGTCTTTATTAAAATATCCATAACTGCGCATAATGTGCCGGTAAGCAAAAGCCGTCCGGCTGTTATTTTCTTTGCGAAATCTTGCACCGGCTTTCGCTTACCGACCATTCATTAGCCTTTTGGAAACCTAATCTTAAAAATCCACTCCTGAATATCCACCGTGCCGTCATTATTGAATCGAACGCAATCCATAGGAAACCACATCGCATCACCATCGCAATCTATCAGGTAAGATTTCATTGTCTCCGGATTCAGCTTCTTGCCCTTGATCCTTACGGCGCGTTTTCCGTTAATATTCAGAACATCCATTTTACATAGTTTTTTTGTAACACCTCACGCAAGCCCAAACAAATACTGCTGTCATCAGCAGATAAGCGATTGTCTAAAAACACATAGATGCCTATGATTATTAAAATTAATATACTCAAACAAAAGCCAAATAGACTTATTAAAAGGTTCTTGAAACGTCTTTTAAAAGGAAGTTTAACCCTTCCAATTAATTTTGATTTGTAGCATAAATGGATCCTGATAAAATAATGAAGTTCAATAGCATCCTTAAAATCGAACCTTAGTATGGAGAGATAGAATGCTCCAAGACACCAGAACAAATGATCTATCCAATAGATATTGTTCATCACGTTAATGCTTTATAGATGATATTGCGAGCAATGTTAGCAACCCGATCATTAAATTTACTGTCAACACTCATCAGGTCTTCAATCAGCCGCTTACTACACAACACCGTCGAGTGATTACGGCCATAGGCATCAGCAATGAAACAATAAGTATACAAATTGCTGGTTGATAAAAAGTACATCATCACCTGCCTTGGCAGTACCGTTTGCCTTTGTCTCGTTGTGATATTTAATGATTTTTTTTCGATTCCAAACTCACTACAAACCAACTGTTCAATGGCTTCTATTCCCACATACGCAACTGACTTCTTTAACATATTGATGTTAATGCCTGTGGGAGGCTTAGTATCAACTCGCCGGGTCTGATATCTGTTTAACCGTACATCCATTATCATAGTAGTTTTTGTTTGACTTTTCTTTGAACCCACCGGGGTATCGATCCCCGGTTACGCTCCATGCTGGGCTAATTAAGCATTCACTAACTCTTCTTTTTTTGGCTCCACAAAGAAGCACTCGTCCTGATCCACCAGGATGCCAACTTTTGGGAATAATTCAGCAACTTCCGGAACATCCCGATCAGCCAGCAGCTTATCCTTGGCCGGTTCTTCAAT
>CAIOJS010000049.1 GCA_903858655.1 uncultured bacterium
CCTCGATTGACCGTGACAGTCCCTAGATTGACTCTAACACATCCTCGATTGACCGTGACAGTCCCTAGATTGACTCTAACACATCCTCGATTGACCGTGACAGTCCCTAGATTGACTCTAACACATCCTCGATTGACTGTAACAGTCCCTAGATTGGCTCTAACACATCCTCGATTGACTCTGACAGTCCCTAGATTGACTCTAACACATCCTCGATTGACTGTGACAGTCCCTAGATTGACTCTAACACACGCTCGATTGACTCTGACATACGCTAGATTGATTCTGACACACGCTGGATTGACTCTGACATACGCTGGATTGACTGTGACAACTGTTGCACGTAGTATCGTTATGCCGAAGTATGCAGTGCTTTTTGCACAAATTAACCATTCAACAATGTAACAATCCAACCCTATGTTCCCCTTGGGCCATTTTTTCAACAGTCGCAATCGGAAAGAATTAAGCTTGAGAAAATCCAAAACTTTATATTTAGTTAATAATTAAATTTTATTTTTGTATTTGATATCATTTTTATTCGTAAATTTGTAAAAATGAATTCTGAGGATATTTGAATCCTTGAAATACTAATAAAATGAAATAAATGAACGACATAAGCAAATATCCTAAGCGTTGGATTCGTATCGAAACAAAAGGAAATGTTACGTTTTGCCGAATAACACAGCATTTAATACACCCAAAAATAAACTTCTTTAAAAAATAATCTAAATTTAACCTTATGAAAAAATTACTATTTTTACTTGTTTTGCTTGTCATGGCAAACATATTAGGAGCACAGACGATAGTGTTTCAGGAAAATTTTGAACCACCCAGCAATGCAGACCTCGTTACTGCCAATGGCGCTATCTATAATTTTTCGATTAACTCTCGCTTGGCTCATTCGGGCTTGCAGTGCGATACCGCCATGGTTACTTCGAACGATACGGCGTATTTGACGACCAATTCGTTTAGCACGGTGGGTTATCCATTTGTGTTTCTGAATTTTTCGCATATCTGCAAGATACAAGTTGCCGATGCTGCTGAAGTTCAGGTGTCCATAGATAATGGCGCAACATGGACTACGCTCACAGGAACGCAATATGTGAATCCGGGAAATTCGAATTTTGTTCCCAGTGGCAACAAATTTAATTCCAACACTTATCCTACGGATTGGTTGCCTGCATCAGATATTGCGCAACCTACCAATGCTTGGTGGAAAAATGAAGCCTTTAACCTTTCTGCTTTAGTAGGAAATCAAGCCAATGTGAAGGTTCGCTTTGTGTTGAGAGATGCCAACGGCAATGGTGCATTTTTTAATCATGGATGGTATATTGATGATATTGTGGTGACAGGTTCGGTTTCGGAAATTACGCCTCCAACGGTTTTGATGAAACCACCCGTATTGCAAGACACTACTTACAGCACCGGACCTTTCGACATTTATACTTGGATAAAAGATGCCTCGGGTATAGATACAGCCTATTTGGTGTATCAAGTGAATGCAGGCATTGATCATTTTGTTCCGATGTTGTGGGTTTCGGATAGTACCTATAAAGGAACTATTCCAAGTTACACTTATACAAACAGAATTACGTACTATGTTCATGCTATTGACAATTCTGTTAGTCATAATTCTGCAAACTCTACCAATCAATGGTTTTATATAAAGAAGTTGCCCAATATGGTTCAGATAGGGACCGGGGTGACGTTTAGTCCCAATTATGGTCCGATTTATCGAACAAGTGCGGCGAGTAGTTTCGATTATTCAAAATATTTTTATGTGGTTACTGCTGCAGAATTGTCAGCAGCGGGATTACCACTGAATGCTCCAATTTCAAAGATAGAATGGTATAAGACCGATGCATTTGTCACCACAGGAAATGCCATTTTCAACATTTGGATGAAAAATTCAGTCAGTACGGGTTATGCTGCACCAACGTCGTGGGCAACACTTACCACAGGCGCCACTCAAGTGTTTAATTCCACCACGGTGACAGTTCCGGCAACTATAGGATGGCTACCTTTTAACCTCACCCCCTATACGTATGCAGGCGGCGCTCTCGAAATTGGTACCGACTGGAATATTAGCGGTGTGGTGGGTAATCCAACCACGGGTGCATTTAACTGGCAGTACAGCACAGGTTATCCCACCAACTACACGTTGGGAACCTCTAGTGCTACGCCAATTGTCGCCAACTTATCGAACGTAACATACGGAGGAACTTCCAGACCTAATATGAAAATTTATTATGGTCAAGTTTATGGACATAATGACGCCGGTGTAACTCAGATAACCTCTCCAACAGGAATTCAGATGGGAGGTTCGAACTTGTCCGTGAATATTGTTATAAAGAACTTCGGTACGGATTCACTGAAAAAGACTACCATTCAATGGAAAGTTGATGGTGTGCTTCAAACTCCATACCCTTGGATAGGAGCTATGGCAGAAGCCGTTACGTCGCCTTCGTTTTTGATTGGAACGATTAATGTCAGCACAGGAAACCATACCATCAAAGCATGGACGACGATTCCTAATGATAATACTGATGAAAACAATTTGAATGACACTACCACAATTACGTTTTTTGCATGTACGGCGCCTTTAAGCGGCACCTATACCGTTGGTGGCGGGGGAGCAAATTATGCTACTTTTGCGGATGTGATGACGGCATTGAACAATTGTGGCGTGAATGGTCCGACTGTATTCAAAATTAATTCAGGCACCTATGATGAGCAATTGACTTTAAATGCTATCACTGGCGCTTCGGCTATCAATACAATAACTTTTGTGCCCAATACGGGTGCAACAGTTGTTATCACAAATAATTCGGCAACAAGTACCATAAAACTGAATGGCTCTGATTATATCATATTTAATGGATCGAATAACGGAACCTCTTCACGTAATTTGACGATTGCCAATACCAGCACTGCAACATCCACTGCTGCCATTTGGATGGCAAGTATGGGTGCTTCGTTGGGATGTGAGGGCAATGTGATTAAAAATTGTAATATTAACTGCGGCGCGAATACGACGGGTATTTATGGTATTGCAATTGGTGGTACAACAATAGCTGCCGCTGGAGCAGATAATGACAACAATACGATACAAAACAATAGTATCACCAAGGCTTATGTTGGTATCTGGGCACAAGGAAGTAGTGCTACCAATCCCGGCTTAATGGATAATCTACAGATTATTGGCAATAGCGTTGGTTCAAACACCGTAAGTGAATATATTGGACACGATGGCATCATGCTTAGTAATGGCATTTCGTGTAATATCCAAAGAAATACTATTTTCAATATTTTGACCACAAATACAACTCCTGTTGGTTTGACACTTTCAACAGGTATTATATCCACTAATGTTACGAAAAATAATATTAATAATATCGCCTATACCGGAACTAGTGGTTATGGCGGTCGTGGTTTGTATGTCAATACCGGAAGTGCTGCAAGCAACCTGTTAATAGCAAACAATATTATTTATGGAATTGGCGGAGATGGTTATACAAGTTTCTCTATATCTTCACCTGTGGGTATGTATTTTGATGGCATTACAGGGGGGCTGAGAATTTATTACAACTCTGTTTATTTGAGAGGCACTATGACTTATAGCGCCGCCACTATCACTACAGCGGTCTTGTTTAATACCACAACAATTACGGGCATTACCATGAAGAACAATGTTTTTCAAAACTCTTTGAACAATACGGCAAGCACCACCGCAAAGAATTATGCGATTTATTCTACTGCAGCTTATACTTCTTTTACCTCTTTGAATAATAATGATTATTTTGTTTCGGGTACTCAAGGCATTTTGGGTTATTTGGGTAGCGACAAAACTACTTTGGCTGCATGGAAAACGGCATCAGCACACGATACTAACTCTGTGAATGTGAATCCTAGTTTCATTACCTTAAATGATCTTCACACATATTCATCAGGACTAAATAATCATGCGCTTCCTATTGCCGGAATTACCGATGATTATTCTGGAACACTGCGCAGTTTAACAACACCTGACATTGGCGCGTACGAATTTGATATTCCTGCCAAAAACTTAGGCATTACTGCGATAATCAATCCTGTAAATAGTTGCGCACTTACTGCCACTGAAAACATTATCATTCGACTGAAGAACTGGGGTGCAGCTCCTTTAGATAGTGCCGATGTGTATTATAGAATAAACAATGGTACTCTTGTTCATGAGCTGATGGTGCATACGATTGCTCCCGATTCTTCTTATAATTACACATTTGCAACCCAGGCGAATTTAATAGTTCCGGGGACCTATAATTTCTTAGCATATATTCATGCCAATGGCGATACCATTCGTTTGAATGATACCATAAATAATTATTCTATTTATAGTGGCTATAATTTCAATCTTTCTGCTTACACACAAAGTTTTGAACCAACCGACTACTTTGGCGATTGGACGACAGTGGATGCCAATGCGGATGGATATGGCTGGACAGTACCTTACACAGGAGGGGCTCACACCGGCACAAACAGTGCTCGCTTATATAATGGTGGAGTCAATGATGGTAACGACTGGTTATTTACGCGTTGCTTTGCTCTCAATGCAGGAAGTTCTTATAAAATAGATTTTTGGTATGAAGCTCAAAGCGCTTTATATCCTCAAAGCATAGATTTGAAAGTTGGCAGTACTAATACTCCTGCGGCAATGACAACCACATTGCTCTCGCTGCCATCATTTATAAATACAACTTACCAGAAAGCTAGTGTAACTTTTACTCCACCAACAAGCGGTTCCTATACCTTTGGCTGGTATGGATATAGTTTGATAAACTATTATTATGCGTATATTGACGACATCAATATATCTATTGTTCCACCACAAGAAGCTACCTTGCTCTCGATTGAGTCGCCTCTTTCGGGTTGCGGGCTTTCGAATGCTGAACCTGTTTCGGTTAAAATAAAGAATACCGGCTCGGCAACCATCAATGGTAACCTAACAGCTTATTATAAATTTAATAATGGCGCAACAGTTTCTGAAGCAGTTCCTAACCTGATACTTCCAAACGACACCTTGACTTTTACCTTTACACAAACAGTGAATCCTTCTGTAATACTTACTGATGCCGTTTTCCCCTTGAAAACATGGTTAACTTTGACCGGAGATCCATTCTTGTTTAATGATACTATCAATGGTTCAGTAGGTTCTTCACATGTTCCTGCCAATCCTGTTACGATTAGCGATACCGTGGCTTATAGCACTCCGGCAACTTTACAAGCAATATCCCCTGATTCTATTTATTGGTATAGCAATCCAAGTGGTGGCACTTCGGTTGGAGCAGGACATGTTTTTGTGACTCCAAACTTATATACTCAGACATTATATTATGCAGAAGCCATGACACCCGGTGGAACCACGACATGGAATTTCACTTCAGGTTTGGAAGGATGGACACCATCTTCTCCTTGTAGTTCTCCCGTAACATGGTCTTGGGCTTCTGATGGTGGCGTTGGGGCAGCATTTGCCGTAGATTATGCTACTAACACTTCACAAGTGCTAACATCCCCATTAATACAAGTTAATGGGGCTTCTACTATGAATTTGAGTTATAATCATCGTTATGCTACTGAAGCAGGATATGATCATGGTTTTGTTGCTTATCGTTTGAATGGTGGCACTTGGGTACAATTTATGCCTTCTGTGGGCATCTATAACACATCGGACGGTGAATATAACGAACCATTGTGGAACAATTGTGCTACATCGCCAAACATGCCGCTTTATGATGGAACTATGACCTACGCAAACCATAGTGGTGCTATCAATACATCAGGAGCAAGTACTTTAGAAGTTGCTTTCGTGTTTACTACCGACGGTTCGGGTGCTGTGGATGGCTGGTATCTCAACAATGTAACTCTTGACGGAGGCTTAGGCGGATGCGCCAGTGCTCGAATTGTTGATACAGCTTACATTGAACTCTTGCCTTGGGAAGCATCTGTAATTTCAATGCCATCGCCTGTTGACCAGTGTAGCAATGGCACTGAAAATGTAACCGTGAAAATCAGAAATAATGGTTTTAACACCATCAATGGTGGACTTCTTGCTAAATATACTGTGAATGGAAGTGCTTCGGTTTCAGAACCTATTGCAAATACAATTCTACCGGGTGATACATTAACCTATACTTTTGCAACCCCTATCATTGCAGGTTTGACAACTTCAAATCAAGATTCCATATATAATATCAAAGCCTATATTGAATTGACGGGAGATGTTTTCCCCGTGAATGATACTCTTTTGAAATCTGTTACTTTGAAATACATACCACCTGTACCCGGAGTGGCAAACTTAACTATTCCTTATGGAACCTCCGGAATTGTTCATGCTACGGCTGTTGATTCTGTGTCTTGGTATAATACACTTACAGGAGGCACATCTATTTTCAACGGATCGAGTTATACCACTCCAATCTTGTATGGCATGGCAGTTTATTATGCCGAAGCACGTGCCGGAGCACCCGTTGTGAAACTTACTGAAATTACACATTACAGCACAGGTACAGGTTACACAAATCCTTATCCTGCATATGTTACAGGTGCCGATTTGATCGAAATCTCCAATTTAGGTTCTGCAATCATCAACTTGCAAAACTATAAAATGAATATTTATGGTGTAGGTGCTCGTACGTTTACCTTGCCAAGTGTGAATCTTGATGCCGGTCAAGTTATGGTTTTATGTGCAGGCACAGGGACGGATTCTCCTGCGGATAGATATTATAATATGGGCGGTGGAAATGATATTATTCAATCATCGAGTTTGGTTGGTTTTGCTTTGAAAGATCCTAGCGGAGCTGTGGTAGATGCTGTGGCTGATAATGGATATACATTCGATGCTGCTGACAGCGTTGCTGCTATTGAGTGGACGGGAAGTATCACCGGAATATCTGGATTTGCGGGGATAATTCGTAATGTTTCCGACAATAATGACGCTTCGGATTGGGCAATAGCAAGTGTGGTAGCACCACAAACTATCGGAACCTTGAATCCAACGCTTACGGGCGGCAGCAGCGGTTCAGGTTGCGCTAGTGCACGAGTGGCAGACACTGTTTTTGTGAGCGGTACGCCTCCTTGCGATATGACTGTTCAAGCTATTCACACGCCGAACACAGGCGTTGAACTTACGAACCACGAGTTGGTTTCCGTAAGAGTAAAGAATTTCGGAACCAGCCCTGCTATCAAAGTTCCTATTCATTATACTATCAACGGTGGCACTCCCGTGAATGATACCATTCAAGGTCCTATCGCTAGCCATGATACGGCTCAGTTTACCTTTGCTACGGTTGCAGATTTATCTACTTTTGGAACTTACGCGTTGGCTGTTTATACCGATTTGGCTTGCGATGCAACCCTTGTGAACGACACTGTGCATAAAACAGTTGTGTGCAACCCAATGGTGTATTGTACCTCTATTCCTACCTACACTTCTGATGAAGAAATTTTCAGTGTAACAGTGAATGGTTCTACCAATGCTTACGATTGTTTAACAGTGGCACCGGGTCCTGGATCTATCTTGAACCGCTATTCTAATTTTATGACTCTGCCTCCTTTATCTTCCTTGAGTCAAGGAGCTACAATTTCTTTTACTATTTTGGAAGATGAATGTGATGGCGCTACATATTATGCTAATGGATGTGCCATTTGGATTGACTTAAACAGAGATGGCGACTTTACCGATACAGGTGAAAAAGTTTTCGGTGAAAACGTAACCACCATGGGTCCACGAACAATAACTGGCACTTTTACTGTTCCGATAGGTTCTTTTAGTGGCATCACAGCAATGCGTATTATTGTGGCTGAAAGTAATTCTGGAACAGCGCTCCAACCATGTATGACATATGGTTATGGTGAAACGGAAGATTATAATATCCGCATATTGCCTCAAATTCCTCTGGATGCCGGCGCTACTGCATTTGTTGAACCGCTTAACTTGGAAGACGAAGGTGCTTCTGTTCCCGTTAAGGTTATTATTAAAAACTACGGTTTGGACACTATTACCAATGCCATGAACATGGCTGTAAAATATTCTTACAATGGTGGTCCCGTTCAATCCATTATTTGGAATGGTGGCAACATTCCTTCCTTGGCAACGGACACTGCTGTGTTGCCAAACCTCACCGTGCTACCTTTCGACCATTCACTTTGTGCATGGACGGTGCTTGCAGGAGATTCCAACACCTTTAATGATACCACTTGCATGACCATAACAGGCACACCGCTTTATGATATGGGCGTTACGACTTTCTTGCAACCCGGTACCCAATTGATACAAGGAACAAATGCAACTGTGAGAGTGGTATTCATCAACTTTGGAGCTGATACGGTTCATGCATGTAATTTGGTGTATAAGGTGAACGGAGTTATTCAAGCTACACAACCTTGGACAGGCTCTTTGGCGCCATATTTTACCGATACATTGACCTTCACGCAAACTTTTGTTGTGCCTTCGGCTATGTTCTCGCTGTGTGCTTACACTTCGATGGCATCCGACGAATCTCATGGCAATGACACCTTGTGTATGAATCCTTATGGCGTATTCACAAGTCCTTTGCCTTATTATGACAACTTTGATAGTCCTATTGTGAACTGGTCGGAGCAAGATAATGGAGCCGGAACTGTTTGGCAATTGGGCACTCCGAATTATGGGGTTACGAATTCAACCTATTCGGCACCCAATGCATGGGATTTGAATTTGACAACGGCTTACACATCAAGTGCAAGTGCCATGTTATATACTCAGAACTTTGATTTTTCACATGCCACGAGTGCTCGTCTGAAATTCTGGATTAATGGTTACATCGAATCGAGCTATGAAGGCGTCAGAATTGACTATACTATTGACACAGGTGCCACATGGCAAGTATTGGGAACGATGGGAGATCCATTGGCTACGAACTGGTATAATGATGCTACGATTTCATCCAGTGGCACACCAAACAAACCCGGTTGGACAGGTGCTTCCAATGGTTGGCTGGAATGTCAATATAAATTAAACATACTCGATAGTGTGCCTATTGTTCGCTTCCGTTTTGTGTTTACTTCGGATCCAAGTTTTAATTATGACGGTTTTTCTGTGGATGATTTCTCCATCACGGTTCCATCATTGTATGATGCAGGTGTGGATTTGATAAAAACACCAACGGTGCAAGCTCCGGCAGCCTCCAGCCAAACGGTTAAGGTGCGTCTGCATAATTATGGTATAGACACCCTGACGAGTATTCCGGTGTCTTATGCTATCAACATGGGACTTCCTACGACCGAAACCTGGACAGGCACACTGGCTCCCGACGATACCATTTCTTATACATTCACTGCAATGTTGACTGTTCCCACAGGATCATTTTCACTATGTTCTTTCACAGGTTTGGCTTTGGATGGCGACCATCTGAACGACACCACCTGCGTGACCATCATGGGAGTGCCAACATTCTTGGTACCGTATGCTGATGATTTTGAAGGTCCAATTTATTTCTTCGGAACCGGCACAAGCAATTTGTGGGAATGGGGCGCCCCAACTGCAACAACCATCAATGCTGCCTATAGTCCAACACATGCTTGGGCTACCAACCTCGACGGATATTATGTGGACAATGCTATTGATTATCTCTACTCGCCTATGTTCGATTTGACGCAGGTTGATAGCGCTTATCTGGAGTTCTATCATTGGTATAACACGCAAGCCAGCTACGACGGTTGCAGAATTGAATATTCGGCTGACGGCGGTGCCTGGACGGTGTTGGGCGTTTCTTACGACCCAAATGCTTTGAACTGGTATAACTCTACGTATGCAGGTATTCCTTGTTGGTCGGGAAATTCGGGGGGATATGTTCATTCCAAATTCCGATTGACAACCATACCGGAAATTATGAATGCTACGGGAACGGTTCAATTTAGATATAAGTTCTTCTCTGATGCTTCCAACAGCAATTTTGATGGTTGGGCAATAGACAATTTCGCTGTCAGCGTGCCCGCCATTCCTAAGGATGCAGGCGTTACGGCTATTTTGCAACCTGCAGCAGCTACCCAAACGGGCACGCAAGTGACTGTTCAGGTAACTATCAAAAACTTTGGTACCGATAGTTTGTATTCGGTTCCGGTTCGCTATCGTGTGAACCTTGGCACCGTTACGGCAGAAACATGGACAGGTTTCTTGGTGCCCGGTGCTAC
This sequence comes from uncultured bacterium, assembly GCA_903858655.1. GTDB lineage: Bacteria > Bacteroidota > Bacteroidia > Bacteroidales > CAIWKO01 > CAIWKO01. The sequence goes on from CAIOJS010000049.1 coordinate 10,210, forward strand.
GGCTAACTATACATTTACTACCACATTTGCTTCACCTGGAACCACCTACAACTTATGCGCCTTCACCAGACTAACTGGCGACACCTACTGGTGGAACGACACCACCTGCACTTCGGTCAACACCACTCCGGGCGCAAAAGATTTGGGCGTTTCGAAACTTTTATCTCCTTCTTTGACCACCGTTTTTGGTCATGCCGACACGGTGAAAGTCCGCATAAAGAATTATGGTTTCAGCACAGAGACATCTGTTCCGGTGATTTACCAACGTAATTTCGTTACGGTGGGCTCCGGTACATGGACAGGCACTTTGGTTCCGGGCGACTCGGTGGATTATACATTTGCTACCTTAGATGTTTCCCCATTGGGAAGTTATAGTTTGTGTGCAAAGACCGTTTTATCGGGCGATGTGAACACAGCTAACGACGAAGTTTGCGTCAGTATCACCGGTTTGGCAGGCATAGAAACCTATAATTATGATGCATTTGAACTGATGCAAAACGTCCCCAATCCATCCAACAACGCGACCGATATTGTCTATTATGTGCCTAACGCAGGTAAGATTCATTTCGAAATGATGGACATTTTAGGTCAGATGGTGAAGACCGAAGAGCAAGATGCTCGCAGAGGTAAAAACCAAATTGATTTGGATGTGAGCGCAATTCCCGAAGGAATTTATTTCTACTCGGTTGAATTCAACGGAGAAAAACTTACAAAACGTATGGCGATTACAAAATAAAAGCCATCCATAAAAATAGAAAAAGGCAGCCCGATGGGTTGCCTTTTTTTATATTATGATAATTGAAAACGACCGCCAGCCCCTTCCCAACCCTACGATTTCTTTTTCTTCACCACAGATTTCTTTTCCTTAGCGACAGATTTTTTCGCTTTCGCCTTTTGATTATCATACAAAATATAGTCGTTATATTTTGCTTCGCTACGCGTAACCCAATAATTCTTACCCACATCAAACACTTCGTTGATTTTTTTATACAGAGCGTTTCCCAATTTAACACGTCCCTCTGTGGCTCCGTCGCGCGCCTTGTCGGCAGCATTTTTTTCGCGGATTTTAGCCTCGAAGGTGGTATTAAAATCATTCAGTTCGTCAATCATTGCCTGTGTCAAGCCCTGATTTGCCAACTCGCCGAGCAGTAGTGTGGCTACGCTAACCACGCGTTCGGCACAACGATTCAGCGCATCGGCATCCATCTTGTTCAATCCTTTGGTGCCAAACTGGCGATATTTTGCCGAGTTCAAGCCATATTCCAGTTTGGCACGCAACATAATTTCGCGAACGGCAACCTTCACCTGGTCTTCAACAGTATTGCGCTCTTCAACGGCAAAGCCCACATCCGCCTTCAGTTCGATGTCAGTAGGATAATCATCCCAAGCAGTACGCAGGTTCTTTATTTCGATTTTAGTAGCTTCCGTAATTCCATACTTCGCCATCTCAACAGCATCGCGTGTCATCAACGACACAGCATTACTAGCTCTGCGAGATAATTCACTATGGGTCATCCGAAATAATAATTTAATAGTTGTCTTTCTCATAAATGAAATAATAATATAGAATTGCAAAATTACACAATTTAGTAATACAAAAGTATAATTGA
>CAIOJS010000050.1 GCA_903858655.1 uncultured bacterium
ATATCCTATCGGTGTTCATAGGGTCATTTTAAAATAGTGGATATAAAAAAACTCCGACCATGGTCGGAGTTTTTTTATATCCACTATTTTAAAATGACCCTATGAACACCGATAGGATATTCTTTCATAATCAAATCCACAATTTTTCTGTAATCCACATTGTTGTGAACAAAATCAAGCTGATTGATGTCGAGAATCAATATCCGTAAATCTTGTTGTTGCTTGATAAAATCAAAATAACCAGATTGTATCCGTTCCAAATAGTCATACTCAATATTTTGCTCATAATCTCGACCTCTCTTTGTAATATTTTTTTTGAGGCGCTGAACTTCTACATATAAATATACTAGCAAATCAGGCTTAGGTAACGTTGAATTTATGATATGAAACAAACGAGAGTATAATGCAAACTCATCCGGGGGAAGCGTTTTCTTAGCAAAAATCTCCGACTTATATATATAATAGTCGGAAAGTGTAAACGGATTAAACAAATCCCGATTAGTCAGTTTGTCCTTCAATTGTTGATACCGTTCCGCCAAAAACGTCAATTCAAGCGGAAATGCATATTTCGATGGATCTTTATAAAATTTCGGCAGAAAGGCATTGTCTTCAAATTGTTCCAAAATAAGCCGAGCATTAAACTCTTCTGCCATTTTTCTCGCTAATGATGTCTTTCCAGCTCCAATATTTCCTTCTAAGGCTATAAAATTGTACAGCATTTTATTTTATCTTTATATCTGTTTTTATTATAATTGAAGTATCCTTGCATAATTTCACTAATTCATTGATGGTAACTACATGCTCAAGATGTACAAACTCTCCTGAAATTTCAGCTAATGGTACTAGGACAAAATTACGATTTTTTATCATAGGATGAGGAATTTTTAAAGATTTAGTATCTATTATAAGGTTGTCATAAAAAAGGATATCAATATCAATGGTCCTAGGTTCAATCATGTTTTTTTTACGCATTCTGCCCAATTCTTTTTCAATAATCAGCGCTGTCTCCAAAACCTCGTCAGGCAAAAGCTTAGTATCATACCAAGCCACAAGATTATAATAATTCTGATGACCATCAACGCCCCACGGCTCCGTTTCATAAACAGAAGAAACAGATACCATTGTTCCAACCCGTTCCTCTAGCATTTGCATAGCATGCCGTAAAAATTCTATTCTGTCACCAAGATTACTTCCAAGCGAAAAACAAACCATAATATCACATTTATTTTAAAAACCATAAAAATAAGAATTATTTTGATTTACTTTGTAACAAATATATTTTTAATGCGTCAAAAAGAATATTTTTTAGTAATTTTACCAAAAACAAAAAAACGTTTAACCAAATAAATAAAACTGATATGAAACAATTTTTTAAAATGATGCTAGCCTCAATGGCTGGTTATTTCGTCTTATCCCTTGTTATGGGGTTAATATTTTTTTCAATACTAGCTTCTTTGGCTTCTTTTTCCAAAAAAAACATAGTTGTATTGGATAAAAATTCTGTACTAACGCTAAAACTTGACCAAGCAATTCCAGACAGAACATCAGACAATCCTTTTGCCGACATGAATTTATTCTCCATGGGAAATAAAAAAAGTCAGGGATTGGATAATATTCTTAAAGCGCTCCAACGCGCCGCTGATGATGATAAAATTAAAGGTGTGTTTTTGGATTTAACAGATATCCCCGCCGGCATTGCCACGGTGGAAGAAATCAGAAATGCTTTGCTCGAATTCAAAAAGTCTGGCAAATTTATTATCAGCTATAGCGAAGACTATACTCAAAAAACCTATTATGTGGCTAGCGTTGCCGACCAAATTTATATCAATCCTCAAGGTGCCCTCACCTTCAAAGGGCTTGCCGCCGAGTTGATGTTTTTTAAAGGCACATTAGAAAAACTCGACGTAAAAGCTCAGATTATTCGCCACGGCAAATTCAAAAGTGCCATCGAACCATTTATTTTAGACAAGATGAGCGATGCCAACCGCGAACAATATCAGAAATTGCTCGATGGCATGTGGAAACAAATCCTTGATGGAGTTTCTGCCCAACGTAAAATTTCTATAGCCGAATTGAACAGCATTGCCGACAGTTTGAAAATAGAAACCGCTGAAGATGCCTTGAAATATAAATTGGTTGATAAATTATTGTATCGTGATGAGGTATTGGCAGAAATAAACTCAAAGCTTGGGAACGACAAAACCGATGAAATTTCTTTCGTAACGCTTCCAAAATTTCTGAGTAGCAAAGAAGCAAAAACGAAATTGTCCTTCGGGAAAAAGAAAATCGCCATTGTCTATGCCACCGGACAAATCAGTGGTGGAAAAGGCGATGAAAAAAACATCGGTTCTGAAGGTTTATCCGAAGCTATCCGCGAAGCACGTGGTGATAGTTCCGTGCGAGCCATTGTACTGCGGGTAAATTCTCCGGGCGGAAGTGCTTTAGCCTCTGAGGTAATTTGGCGCGAAGTTGTTTTAGCCCAAAAGGTGAAACCTGTCGTAGTTTCCATGGGTGATTATGCTGCTTCTGGCGGGTACTACATTGCTTGTGGTGCCTCCAAAATCATTGCTCAACCCAATACTCTGACAGGTTCCATCGGCGTTTTCGGTGTCATCCCAAATCTCGAAAACTTCTTTAAAAACAAACTCGGCATCACCTTTGACGTGGTTAAAACCAACAAACACTCCGATTATATCACTACTAATCGCGGCATGGAACCTTTCGAAACTTCCGTATTAACAAAACAAATCGAACACATTTATAAGGTATTTGTCAGTCATGTTGCCGAAGGAAGAAAAATGACAAGTGCACAGGTAGATTCCATCGGACAGGGTAGGGTATGGACAGGAACTGATGCCAAACGTATCGGACTTGTTGATGAAATTGGTGGCTTACAAAAAGCCATTGACGTTGCAGCCAAATTAGCCAAACTCACCGACTATAAAATTGTAAACTATCCTAAATACAAAGATCCCTTGACTCAAATTCTCGAAGACCTCATGGGCAACACAAAAGCCGAAAGCATTAAAACCGCCCTTGGTGATAACTACGTCTATTACGAATATCTCCAAAACCTAAAAACACAAAAAGGTGTGCAAGCCCGCCTACCTTTCGACATTGTAATTTATTAAATTCATTGTAATGTTTTCATAGTTCCAAGTTTGACACTCGGAACTATGAAAACTTAACGTGTAACTTACTCGGCTTTCAAATGCCACTCATAAATCGTTGAGTGTGGATATCCATACTCCACCATTTCCAACCAAAGCGCTTTATTCTTCAAACAAATAATATCCCACAATACATAACTCATCCCTCCGTTTATTCCTGTTGGAAGTCCTAGCAGCAACTGTTCTTTTTCCTGTTTAAAAGCCCAAGTTCCCTCCAAAGTTGTTTCCACGCTAGTCGTAGGATTAGTTTTATGAAAACGATACACCCCTTCCTTCGTAAACTCCACCCTTCGATTAGAATCCAACACGGCGCTATTCGAATACTTATCAAGCATCCATTTATCAGTAACCCAATTGCCCACTACTCTAGCTTTCTTCGACCGCAAACTAAACGTCGGACCATAATCATATTTCTTACATCCCACCACAACCATCAACAAAACAACAACAAAAACTAGCACTTTACAAAGTCGTATCATAACAAATCTATGCTTTAAAATTAATAACAATTATACATACCAAAACAAACCTCCACCATTCAAGTCCTCCTTGCCATCCCTTATTGCACCACAAGGTGCCACTCCACATATTTCTTCGGGCTCACATTCTCCAGCCATATTTCCTTATTCGTCAATCGCGTAATATCCCACACCTCATATAACATCCCAAACAACGGGTCATTTATTCCCAGCACCAACTGCTCGTTTCGTTTGCGCATCACCCACGTTCCATCAAAATTTATCACCATTCCATTCGTCGTATCCTTAAAACTGTAATAATACGTTCCATCCTTTGCAAAACCATACTTACGCTCAAACTTCAACTGTGCTGGTTGTTCCACATTGTTTTCAACCCACTTGTCCAGCCTCCAATACCCCACCAACCTATTCAACGTACTTCTAAAACTAATAGCAGGTCCATCTTCATACTTCTGACAACTGCTCATTCCAAGGCACAAAAAACATAGTCCTAGATACAGCTTCCAACAAAATCCTTTATAAATCATGATGTAAAATTACTAAAAATTTGAAATCCGCAAACATTTCCCCCTAAATATATTTTCAAAAACATTAATTAAGATGTATTCCCCTACTTGACAATCACTTCATCAATCACATTCAAATTCGTATCCAACGCCCGTATCTCCAACGCCTCATTTTTCACAACCAAGGTACAAAAATTATACGTCTTTACATACAATTTCGATTCTGAAATCTCTCTTACTTTACTATACAGCGGCGCACCACCTCCACCCGTGGTGATATAATAAATGTTGTTCGAAAACGCTTTTTCATAACAATGAATATGCCCGCTAAACACTATATTCACGCCATATTTCTCAAAGACTGGCACCAGTGTTGCTTTAATTTGTTTCAACTTCGTTTTGTGGGGACCTGAAGTATAAACAGGCAAATGCATCACCACTATTCGAAACATATTTTTTGGTACAGAACTCAAATCCGCTACCAACCACTTGTATTGCTCCGACCCAACCGAAAAATCTGAATAATTATCCAAAACCACAAAATGAATACTAGTCAAATTCACCGAATACCATTTTCCATTGTTCGGCATCTTGAAATCTTTCGACATCAATTTGCTATGCATTTCATGGTTTCCAAAACTCGGATATAACCTTGAACTATCAATTATAGGCTTCATGATGGATTCAAACAATGTCCACTCCGAATTCTTCGAACCATTAAAAACCAAGTCCCCCGTATGAAACACCGCCACTGGTTTAAACGTCATTATATCCTTCACCACTTCCCTATGAATCTCATGATTTGTGCGGGTATCGCCAAACACCACAATAACAGAATCCTTAACAGAAGCTATTTGTGCTGTACACATTGTCACAGCAGCAACACTAAGCCCCATTAGCCCGAATATCTTTACCAATAACTTCATAAGCAATGTTTATAATTAACGGATGTAAACCAATATGACATAACCCCTCACATACTTATGTAAGGGGTTATGAAAATATAATGCAGCAACAGTGAAAGAACTGCGCCCAGCAATTTACTCATGACTTTCGATAATCTCTATTTCTTCAATCACATCGCCCTGACGAATATCGTCAATCACATCCAAACCGTCAACCACTTTGCCAAAGCAGGTATGGTTTCGGTCAAGGTGGGCTGTGTTTCTGCGGCTGTGGCAAATAAAGAACTGCGAACCGCCTGTGTCTCTTCCGGCATGAGCCATGGACAATACGCCGCGGTCGTGATATTGATTTTCGCCGTCCAATTCGCATTTGATTTTATAACCCGGACCGCCAACGCCGGTTCCTTGTGGGCATCCCCCTTGAATCACAAAGTCGGGAATCACGCGATGAAAGGTAAGTCCATTGTAGAAACCTTTTTTTGCAAGGTCAATAAAGTTTTTAACGGTGCCCGGGGCATCCTTTTCGTAAAAATGAACCGTCATGGTTCCTTTGGCTGTTTTTATGAGCGCTTTTATCATAGAATAGTTTTTATTTTTAATTAGGCAACAAAGATACAAATAATACTTATACAGATGAAGCTTAGATTTCGTAAGCTATCATCTTTCCTTTTTTCATAATCAACACATCGTCGAAATACACATCGGGCTCTGTGACCAAACCATCAAGATGACTGTTGACGGCTACATTGCCGCCCATGCTGATGTTGTTTCCAAAAGCAATATGTATGGTTCCGAACACTTTTTCATCTTCCAATATCATGCCCGTAAGTTGGGCTTTATAATTGGTTCCCATGCCGAACTCCGCCACAGCGCGTGCGTCGCGTCCCACTTTATCCAACAAAGCGATTAAGCGGACGGCTTCTTCTCCGCCCGTGATGGTTTCGGCATATCCATCAACAACCTCAACGCGCAATGGCGTTTTAATCATGCCGATACCTGCCATAGAACCATCAATCACCACGACGCCCTGACTTTTGTGCTCCCAAGGTGCCAAAAAGACTTCTCCCGAAGGAAGGTTGCCGCTTTCGCCCTTGTTGCGCATCACGCCTTTGCTAGGCAAAATAGCCCGCCCTTTGATGGGCATGAGGATGTCAGTGCCTTTCTTCGTCACAACACGAATGTGTTCCACACCGACCAATTTCTGCGCGATATAATCGGTCAAGCCAATGATTTTTTCATAGTCGGCATTCAAGCAACGCACCATACAATCTATGGTGATGCCGGGCATAGTTCCAACACGCACGCCCAACTTGGAAGCTTCGCGACGCGCATTGGTATGCGTCAATGATTTTGCCGTGGGACAAACCACCACATCCACCATCTTCATCAATTCGGCAACAGCCGTGGGAGGTTCTTGCCCGTTGATTTCTTGCGATTTCATTTCTAACAATAAAGAATCATTGCAGAGTTCTTTTCCTGCCTCATGAAGCGAGAGGGCAATTTCTTTTTTGGTTTCGTCTGTAACAATCAACAGGGTTTCGTGCGCCTGCAAACCCATGCAATCGCGCAAAGCAATAACAGAAGCATCTTTCAATTCAGTACTCATAGATTTAATTTTTTAAGGTAAGATAGTTTCCCGCAGATTTCGCAGATTAACGCTGATGGTTTCGTGGAATGCTGCGGGAAACATTTGTGTTCTGATTTAGAAACGATTTTCTATCTCTTCCCAATTCACGTATTTCCAAAAATCAGCAACGTAATCAGGGCGACGATTTTGAAAATCTATGTAATAAGCATGTTCCCATACATCGCAGGTCAACAAAGGTTGCAGACCGTTGCGAAGCGGATTGCCGGCATTGCTTTCTTGAACGATGTCGAGACCGCCGTCTGCCGTTTTAACTAACCATGCCCAACCCGATCCAAACAAGGTGACACAGGCTGCCGAGAACTTTTCTTTAAACCCCTCGAACGAACCGAACTTAGCATTGATAGCTTCTGCCAAAGCACCTTCTGGAGCGGCTTTTGCATTTGGTGATAGACTGTACCAATAAAAAGTATGGTTCCAGATTTGTGCGGCATTATTAAAAATTCCGCCTTGAGCTTTCATCAGGATTTCTTCCAACCCGCTTTTCTCAAACTCGGTGCCGACAACCAACTTGTTCAGGTTGGTGACATAAGCTTGATGGTGTTTGCCATAATGAAACTCAATGGTGCGCTTCGAAATAAATGGTTCCAAAGCATCTTGTGCATAAGGTAATGGTGGTAATTCAAACATAATTTTAAATTTTTAGCTGCTTACTCTTTTTTGCAGTAAACAGGATAGTGAATATTAATTGATTATTTTTCGTTTATAGATAAATTATATAGGTGAAGAAAGAATAAACGAATCTTCCAACAAAGATACTTAAACGAAACGACAAACAATATATTTTTTACATTATAATTTTTCTGCATTTTTTCCTCCATCATTTTAAAGCGCTAAAACCAGCCTTTCGGAAGCCCCTACCATCGAATTAAAAATTTGTCGTACTTTTGTATTTTTATCAAAACTATGATTCAAATTATAAAGTTTCCTTTCGACGATAAGGCTCATCTCAAGCAAGCATTTGCCATTCGCTCCAAAGTTTTTGTTGAAGAACAACAAGTGAACCCCACCTTGGAGTACGACGAATATGAAGAAATCTCCAACCATTATCTCTTGTTCAGCGATGGAGAGCCTGCGGGTGTTGCGCGTTGGCGCCACACTTCAGGGGGTATCAAACTCGAACGGTTTGCTGTCTTGCCCCACTTTAGAGGCAAAGGCTTGGGCGATGCTTTGGTGAAAAGAGTTTTGGATGATGTTGTGCCCTTTGCCAAGCAGGTCTATCTGCATGCGCAACTCAAGGCTTGTAGTTTATACGGTCGCAATGGTTTTGTTGAAGTGGGCGACATCTTTATCGAAGCCGATATAGAGCATTATAAGATGATCTATCAGCCGAAACATCCCTAAACAGAAGGATTATAGCTCCCAATCCACCCAAGAGTTTGCTTTCAGCACTTTGATGCTCTTGTATCCGATGTCTTTCAAGATACGTTCTGTTTCTGCGAAGTAAGCATTGATTTGATAGGGCTTATGAGCGTCTGCGCTGATGGTAAGGGGGATGTTCAGCTCATAACATTGCTTCAAAACATCTTGACCGGGATACAACGCATCGTATTTCCCTGTATAGATACCTCGTGTGTTCACCTCCACGATGCTGTTGGTCTTTGCGATTTGTTCCACGGTGTGGCGAATCAGATGTTGATACCACGTATCGCTCTCCCGAAAATAACGATGTTGGTTGTTCATCTTAATTTTGTCGAAATGCGCAATGATGTCGGGGGTTTGTGTCGCTATCATGTCGTTGAGTTGGTCGAAATAGGTCTCCACACCGAGGCGGATATCATCGTGGAAGATAGTTTTTAAGCCTTCATCATAATTGCTGATGGGTCCGTCGATGAACCAATAGCCGGCGGCAGCGGGATTTTTCACCAAATGAACGGCTCCCACGGTGTAATCCAACTTGTGCGTCCGCTTCAGTACGGAAAAGTCTTGTGATACGCCGGGGATGTAGTCTATTTCGAGGGAAAGATAGATTTCGATTTGCTCCGCATATTGTTCATGTAAGCTACGAATAGTGTTGCAGTAGGAAACCAGGTCGGCGTGGGCTAAACTCCAGGCGTTGTCGAAGGGAAGCGGGGCGTGGGCGCTGAAACCTAAGGCTACGAAATCCTGTTTCAGCGCCTCCCGTATGTAATCTTCGGGGGGGGAGCTGCCATCGCAGTAGTAGGTGTGGGTATGATAGTTGGTTCGGATCAATTTATTCTTTTTTGGTGATGGTGAAGTTGAGCCAATCGCCGTCGCGTTCTTGTTTATACACGAGAGAGATATGCTTGGCGATAGTTTCCCATTTTTTGTAGAAGAAACGGATATATTCGTCTTCGGTCACGCCCATGTTGCAGAGGGTGAAGAAGTGGTTGCCGTAGTTTTTAAAGCGTCCTTTGATGCAGGCGGGGTTGGTGTCGAGGATTTTTAGTTTGAAGCCATGGAATTGTTGCAGGTTGGTGAACATGGCTTGCAGAAACAGGGTTGGGGTGAGGCTATCCGAAGGTTTGTAGAAGGGGAAGGCGATTTTACCTGTCCAGATGCCGAACTTTTCGGCGTTTTCGCCGCGAAATTTAGTGTAGCTGATGCCACAAGCGACGATGTAGAGTTGACTTTCTTCGGCGGCTATCCATCGTTGGTGGGCGGTGAGGGAGCTGAGTTGGATGATGGGGTATTTATTGCGTTGGGCGTGGGCATGGCGAGGCAGGGACACTAAAAGCATCGTGCAGATGAGCAGTAAAGAGAGATAGCTTGAGGTTTTGGTTAGGTGCATTCGAGAAATTTATTGGTACAAAATTAGTGTTTTTTGATTAATTACTAAGATTTATTTCGCTTTTTTCTTTTGAGACCCCTCTTGCTCATCAAAAACAACACACCGACCAACAGGGCATCATCTGCTAGGCTTATTTCTCGTTTTGCTCCATCTTTATACAGTGCTCCAAAACGATTTTGTGCGTATTTTCCTATCATAACTTCTTGTTTTTTAATATCTCAAGATTACGAATACGCTTATTATTTCGAAAGTCAGTTTTTATCTACAATAAAAAACCGTGAAAACAACAAATCACAACTGTCTTTTGCAATAAACACTCGTGCACAGAGCAAATCACAACTGTCTTTTGTAATAATCACGCGTGCACAGAGCAAATCACAACTGTCTTTTGCGATAATCACGCGTGCAGAGAGTAAATCACAACTGTCTTTTGCGATCAGCGCGCGTGCACAGAACAAAAGACAACTGTATTTCGTATATTTCACGCTTGTTTTATACAAATCACAACTGTGATTTGTATATATCACGAATTTCTTTTCCAGTTAGCAGTTGTCAATTGTTTATATAACAACTGTTTATACCTAATGGTATTTGCCAATAAGGCATTTCAGATTTAATCAATCTATTAACCAAGGACCCCGACTGCGTGATGCAGTCGGGCAGGCAAGATTCAAATACCATAAAGCCTCTACGAACCCCTACATTTCATGTACGGGAAAGGTTACCAATCAACCAAATCAACCTAATCAACGACGACAGGAACTTTCCGCACCCGTTTCAAGAGAAGCCCAATGGCTAATAGATGGATGGATTGACCAAGGATGAAGATGAACCAGGGGAAGTGTTGGGGGATGTAGGAGGTGGCGTATTGCAACTGTTCGGGAGCATTGGAAGAGCTTATGATTTGCCCGAAGGAGAATCGCTGTAGCATAAAACTAAAGTATTCATGCGTATAAGAAATGATGATGATAACAGAACCTTCAATGAGCAGTGTCCAAACAAACCAGCCCAGCTTGAAGGGAGTTTTTCTTTGAGGCGATAAAAGGATGAGGAGGGCAAGGGCTATCATGGTGAGGGAATTGATGATGGGGGCGATGACGGGTCCTATCCATGTGGTGGGGATGAAGAAGAGGACGTCCCAGGTGAGGAGTTGGGGGGGCCATTGGATTAATAGATAAAGGAAGACGTAGTAGAAGATGTCCCAAATGGCGAAAGCGTAGATGAAATAGGCGAAGCGAGCGAGGGGGGCTTTGGCAGCGATGAGGGCGATGCCCAACAGCATGATGATGGTGGCTACTTCGCGCCAGAACTCCGTAATCATTAGCGGCTGGCTGATGATTTTCATCGGAAACGCAAAGCCTTCGGGGTAATATATGGCACGAATATAAATCACCACGGCACTTTCGAGGTAGCCCATTGCGATGGCAAACAGGGCAACCAAAAGTAAAGTGCGTGCCGTGGAGGTGAGTTTCATTGTTTTTTAACCTGATATATAAAGGCGATAAATCCGCTGTAAGAAATAGTATAAATGAGCCAGATATTAATCCACGCTTCCCCTGTGAGCGAATGAGAAGACTGTGCGATAAGGAATACGAATAACGCAAAGAGCGTAGAAATCAACATTACAAAAGGCATGAATCGAGCAAAGAGCTCGGCGGGAGTTTGAGTTTGAATTTGATTCTTTTGAATGAAATATAATGGCAGAAAAAAGGATGCCATATAAAGCACAGAGAAAAATAGTATGCCGCAGATTTCGGCAAAGGTCATGATGGCAAATTCGTCGCCATGGCGGAGGGTTGACATGGCGTCGGAGAATATCAACACGAGGATGAAATAGAGGATGGTGGTGACGAGGATTGTTTTCAGGAAGGTGAAAAGCAATACGTTGAAGAGGTTTATTTTCATGGTCGTAGGGATGTTGGGTTAGAAGCTTGAACGGTTTTTGTAGATGTATTGAGCATGTATCTTGGTGTTGGGGAGGCTTTCGTGGAGTAGGTTGTAGGTTTCGAGGGAGATGGAAGAGACGCGAAGGTCTTTGAGTTGTTTCATTTTGCAGAGGGGGCTGTAGTCGCCGAGTCCTGAGTTGTTGGTGATGTCGAGGGTTTGGAGCTTGGTGAGTGATAGTAAGGGGGTGAGGTCGGTGATTTGGTTGTTGTTAATTTTTAGGGATGTTAGTTTGGTGCATTTGCTGAGGCGGTCTATGTTGGTGAGGTTGTTGTTGGATATGTCGAGGATTTGGAGGTTGGGGATTAGGTTGATGGAAGATATGTCGGTTAGGTCGTTGAATGATATGTCGAGTTTGTGTAGTTTGTGGAGGTTGTTGAGGGTGTCGTAGGAAGTGATTTTGGTTTTGCTGAGGTTGAGGGTTTCGAGGTCGAGCAGGGAGCCGAGGACGTAGATGTTTTCGGGTTCGTTGGCAGAAAGGTCGAGGCGTTTGAGGTGGGGATAGTATTTGAGGGGGTCGAGGTTGTGGATGGTGTTGGTGGATAGGTTGATTTCTTCGAGGTTGGTGAAAATGGCTTGTACGTTCTTTTCGGATTCCCAATTGAAGAAGAAGTTGATGACGGTGTTTTGGGTTGAGGTGAGGAGGTAGAGGTTGGTGAGATAGTTGCCCGATAGGTTGATGGATTTGAGGTTTTTGAAGTCTTTGAATTTACTGAGTAGGTTGAGGTCGTCGAATTTAAAGTTGTTCATGGATAGGTTGATTTCTTCGAGTTGAGGCAGGACGGGGAGGTTGCGCAATGTGGAATTGTTTTTCATTTCGCCTATGTTGAGGGATTTGAGATGGGAGAGGCGGTTGATGGCGTTGATGTTTTTGATTTCGTTGCCCGAAATGTCTAATGTTTTCAGGGTTTTGATGTCGAAGAGGGGTTTGATGTCTATGAGTCCTGCGTTGGTGGCGATGTTTAGGTCTTCGAGTTGGCTCATGTTTTTGAGGGAAGAGAAGTCGTTGATGGAGTTGTTGGATAGGTTGAGGGTTTTGAGGTTGGGCAGGGCGGGGAGGCTGTCGAGGTTGATGATGGTGTTGGAAGAGGCGTCGAGGTAGGAGAGTTGGTTGAAGTTGGCGAGGGCAAGATATCCTGTAACGTGGTTGTCGGCGAGATCAATGTAGGTGATGTTTTGAAGCTTACGCAAAGCATCGAGATTGCTGATGTCTTGTTTGCGGAGGAGGAGTTTGGGGATTTTACCTTGTTGGAATAGGGAGTAGATTTCTTTTTCGGTTTTGTGAGCAGAGAGGTTCCAGGATTGCCAGCCAACGCCGTCGCGAGAGTTGAGGAAGTCGTAGAGGCGTTTGTGGAGTTTGCCGGTGAAGTTGCCGCGATAGAATAGGTTGTCGTAGTAATCGGTGTAGTTGTAGCTGTCTTCATCTTCGGAAATTTCTTTAGAGAAGTCGGAAGGGTCGAGGGGGAAGGTGAGCAGGTCGGGGAGGTTGGCGGGGGAATTGAGTTCGACGAGGTAGTTTTTGTCCACGGTTTTGGATTGGCTGATGTTGAATTTGGTGATGACCAAATCCCAGTTTAAACAAGCGAAGAGCACCAAAACAAGATAGAAGGACCAGCCGTTGGCTTTGAAGAGATAGAGGTTGGTTTTTTTGCGATAGATTTTGATGATGGTGGTGATGAGTCCGACAAAGGTGAGGGCAAGCCAGATGTAGATGCCGAGGCGTTTGTAGGTGAGGCTATATTCACTCACATACCAAAGATTACGATAGCCTGTGGAGATGATGACGAAGGCGTTTTGCATCAGCCAAGCGTAGGCTAACCATTTGATGGTTTTGTTTTTTTCGGAGAAGTTGAGATAGCCGCGGAAATAGAAAAGGATGACCACGATGGCGAGGATGATAGCGACGACAAGGTTGCCTGTGCCTTGATGGAGGTATTCGGAGAGGGTCATGCCTTCGGGAATCTGTTTGGTGATCCAGAGATAGATGATGTCGAGGACGTTTACAATCAGGAGGAGTACGTTGAGGAGTGCCAGGAGGATGACGCCTGAGCTGCGTTCCATAGCGGAGTTAAGCTTTTTGCCCCAAAGGGTGTTGCCGGCTTCGAGGGTTTTTTGTTCGTTAATTTGGGGGGGGATGTTGATGTCCCATCTGTAGAAAAGGGGAAAGTTGCGGCTATAGAAGAAGCCATATAACAACACAAAGCCGACAAAGGTGAAGCGCACCCAAGGCAGGGAGATGAAGTCGAGGTTGATTTTTTCGGTGAGGTTTTTGAATAGGGGGTTGGATTGTTGATAGAGGAAAAAGAAGAGTACGATGATGACGAATATGCCGATGCCGACGGAGAGTTTGATCCAGAATTTGCTACCGAGGGCTTTGTTTTTTGATGAACGGCGCTCAATCAAGTCGGCAATCATGAAACCGATGGCAGAACAAAAGCTATATACAGCATATATTCCCGCCAGGATAACGGAAGAGCCACGACTGATGCTCATGACGGAGAGCAGACTGATGGAAACGATGTTGGCGGCAAAAGCCAGCCAGGTTCCGTAGAGCATCACGCAAACGGCTGAAACGATAGTGCCAGCCGCAGCCACATACCAGGAAGTGTCGCGCAAAAGGGATTTGTTTCGGATGAGCAATAAAGCAATCAGAGAAACGGAAAACAACAGGAAGTTGATTCCAAGGGATTGATGATAAAAGAACCAACTGTATAATACTACAGAAATTAAAAGGATGACATCATTTTTTTTCATAATTTTGGCGTTTAATTTTTATGTATTGATTTTGGAAACAGAAATTGTAATGGGATTAGTATAAAACAAAAAATCAAAGAAGAAATTGTGTTGTAGAAAGAATTGTTTTTTGAGACAAAGGTCGTAATTATTTTTGAGATATGCGTAAAAGATTTTTCTTTTCTAGTTTTGGAGTTTTTTGACCACGGAGACATGAAGAACACATAGAGACACTGAGGAATTAGACTGGCTGCGCGACGAGTTAAACAGGCTGCGCGACGATGTGCATTGGCTGCGCGTCGATATGAACTGGCTGCGCGACGATGTGAAGTGGCTGCGCGACGATGTGCATTGGCTGCGCGACGATGTGCATTGCCTGCGCGACGATGTGAAGTGGCTGCGCGACGATGTGAAATGGCTGCGCGTCGATGTGCATTGGCTGCGCGACGATGTACATTGGCTGCGCGACGATGTGCATTGGCTGCGCGCAGACATAAATTAACAGTATTTTAGATTAAAAACGAATAATTGGGCAGGACTTTAATTCATTAACTTATGTTATGCAAAAGTCCGAAGGACTGAAATTATTATAGAAATTTATTCAAACAATCCATTATTTAATCCCGAAGGGATGATATTATCATGTCACCCATTCCGGGTTTTGGTGTTCTCTAAATTTTGGGTTCTATAATAGTGTCATCCCTTCAGGATTTTAGAGTAACGCATAATATCAATTATTCAGATAAACAATGCATTATATTATTTTCTCTTTTCGATAGAAAATATTGTTCTCGAAATTAAGGTTTTTTAAGTTTTTTGGCACGAAAGTTGATGTTAATAGAAGTTAAATTAGAAATGCAACTAACTGAACAGCTATATTTTTGAAATTTATTTTAGGTCTTGAAAAATAGTTGATAAAATGTTTGGTGGATTCGAAAACAATTCCGTACTTTGTGCTGCTTTTTGAAAATATGATAGTATAAAAAAATAAAATATAGTGATCTGATTTATTAATTTATTAAAAAACAAATTGTTATGAAAAAGATTTATTCGTGGAAATTGATTAACTATTTTAGAGTGTTGAATTTTGTGGGCTTATGGCAATCAAAATTTGATGCAATTACAAATGAAGCCGCCGAGATTGCCAAATTGGAAGAAGCCGTTGAGGAAATACAAGCCGGCGAAGATATACAGGAAACCCCCACTACCGGAATTACTGATGCGGCAAAAGTTTTGAAAAAAAACATGGCGGACACCATGATTATTTATTGCAAAAAAGGATTGCCATTGGCACGTAATGCAGGCAAGACCGAATTGGTGAAGATTTTAGAGCACGGTGCTTCCTATATTAATAATGCTTCGATAACTGCTGCCTTGAGCCGTGCACGCCTGATGAAAAAGACATTGGAAGAAAACCACGACGTTTTTACCAACATCAAACCGGCAGACATTGCTGACATGGCTGCTGTTATCCTTGCTTTTGATGAGGTGAAAGTGGATACACAAGATGCAATAGACGACAAAAAAGAAGACGGCACAGCCGCTATTTATAAAGGTTATGTGAAAGGCAATAAAGCTTTGAAAAATATTTACGACCTTTTTTATGGAGAGTATCAAAAGAATGACCCTGTTTTGGTTAAGAAATTAGCCGATTGTATGGCAATAGATAAAACCGGAGTGCATCACACGGGTATCACTGCGTTGATTACTGACCCCAATCCGCCTGCCGGAGCTATCACTAATTTGTTGGAATTTGCTACGATGAAAGTTATTGAACTGAACAAACAAGCCTTGAGCGATATCACCGGAGTGGCTGCACTGATAAAAATTAAACCCGGGACGTATCATATCGAATTCTCGAAAGTTGGTTATGTTACCAAGGTTATGATTGTTAAGATTAAGAGGGGGCAGATAGTTACGGTGGAGGTTACGTTGGCGAGGGTGGCTTGATTTAAGAATTTTGATTTAAGAATTTTGAGTTTTTGAATAAAAAAATAAAAATAAAAAATTGAGGCTAATGGAACGAATTTACTTAGACACGTCTGTTTTTGGTGGTTATTTTGAGCCTGAATTTGAATTTTGGACAAAAATTTTGTTTAACCAAATTTATAAAGGACAGTTTAAGGTGATTTATTCGCGTTTGACAGATATCGAGTTGAAACCGGCACCTGAAAAAGTAAGGGATTTGGCGAATAGTTTGTCAAAGGAGACTGTTGAGTTCATTGATATTTCTGATCAAGCCTTAGAACTTGCTAACCATTACATAAGTGAAAATGTGGTAGGAAAGACAAGTTTGTCGGATTGTATTCACATCGCTTTGGGGACTTTGCACCACGCCGATGTGTTAGTGAGTTGGAACTTCAAACACATTGTAAATGTTCATAGGATACGTGGTTACAATGCGGTAAATTATAAGTTTGGGCATAAGATTTTAGAAATTAGAACACCTAGAGAAATTTTAGAAAATGAAGACTAAAGAAAAAAGAAAAAAAGAGAAAACTCTTCTGGAACAATTGCGGGAGATTAGAGACGATTTGAGCCTTGAAATGAAGGATATGACTTTAGAACAAATAAAAGAATATCTGAAAAATAAGAAAGCATTGCACGCGGACGAGGTTTGGCGTAAGGTGTAAACTAAGAAATGGAAACTAAAACATCAAAATCGCAAGAGGAAATTTGGGAAGCAAAAGAACTCTTGTATGAAGAAATAAAAGACTTTCCAAATGAAAAGAAAATGGATTTTTTGCATGATAAGGCACAATTTATCATTGAAAAGTACTTCAAGGGAAAGACTTATCCTATTCAGGGGGTAGTGGAAAGTGAATAGGTGGAACCTATAAAAATATGAACGACTTAGGCGCAGCCTAAGCCGAACGGGGAATTGAATTATGAGCAAGTTCTGATAATAAGACAATTGGTTTTATCATTGATTATATTATGAATTTAGAATGAAAAAATAAAAATGAAAAATGAAAAATACAGAAAGGGCTTGGACGGTGGTTCAGGCTCTTTTTTTTTGGTGGGGAAATCTGCTGGATTTTGGAAATTTTGCAGATAGGTGGGAATAAGGATGG
>CAIOJS010000051.1 GCA_903858655.1 uncultured bacterium
CATATTGCATTTCGAGCCAACAACTGTTTTTGTTGAGACCTACATAAACGATTGGATTCCTAACGATGCACAAACAAAAAAATACATTGCTGATTGCGAAAAAAATGACGATCAGGAGGGTATAGTAGCGTTTAATAAATCTGTGAAAAAAATTAGCATGTATGAAGGACAAGTTTATAGAATTAAAATTTCTTTCCTACACGAAAACTTTAACTACGGCTACCATAAGGACACAGATTGGAGTGTATATGTTGATAGGTTAGAAGAAGCACGCGAAGAGTTGGAGTTTATGGACGAAGGTATTGATGAATAATTTGTTTTGATGCTATATTTACAAAAGAAATTAGGCTGAGAAACTCATAGTGTAGCTTGCCTAAGTGGTATAGGTGGATAGGCAAATTCCAAAAGGCATAGAAATAAAAAGTCCCGTTCGTCGCCAGCCTCTGCCTCCGTCGCTTCTATCCATTTAGGCTATGCCTACTAACATAACAATTAAACAATTCAGCACTATAACAATTCAGCAATTAAACCACTTGTGCTAAGTCTCCGCCTCCTATTCCTTTACCACTTTCTTTGTCAAAAATAGCTGTTTATTATCCTTCACACGAAGAAAATAGACTCCGCGGGCGAGGGGCTGGGTGCTGAAAGATAATAGATTTTTGCCTTCCAAGGCGTTTGTTTGCAGCAAAAGTTTCACGAGCCTGCCGTTTTCGTCATACAAAGAAACCTCTATGCGTGCATCGTAAGGAATATGGAGCTCGATAAACAATAGGTCAGTTACCGGATTAGGATATGCCGTCAGGCTCGAATTGTTATGGATGCTGCTATAACTTTGAATGCCGGCATCGGGAGGAGCTTTCTGAAGTTGCGCTATCCAGGTGCCGTGTGCTCTAATAAAAGTATTGATTTTTTTACCAAAACTACCCGCCACCCATACTTTTCCGGGTTCATTATACACCCGCTGCGAACCTGAATAATCGCCCCAACGTTCAGGATCCGTACCTCCAAACAAATTCACATAAGAACTTGATGATTTTAAATGTCCCATGGATGAATAGATAGTGGTATTCCCGTTATAGTTAAACGCAGCGAAACCTGGATTGGTAAATTTCCCTGTATAATTTACAGATATAATGGCGGAATTGTCAGCACTCCCAACTCCCGTATAGGCAATGTTGGGATAACCTAATTCCAGCGTATCAGCCATAAGTGTCAGATGAACCGAAGGCGTGCTTGACACATTGTTGATGATGCCATGATACACGGTGGCTTTGCCCGTCAGTGTATCCATGCAGTTACCCACAAACTGAATTTTATCGTTCTCGATAAATCCGCCCAACACTCGTGCATCGTTAGTAGCGAAAGTTTGATTCGCCGGCTGCAAAGCATCAGGAGGCATACCATAACATCTATCGGAAACAACGGGTGTGATGGTCATAATCGTATTGGTGTCGCTGAGAACATTCGTGATATGAAGCATGAAAACAGTGTCGTTTTGAATAGCGAAATTTCTATTGGACAACAGGTACATATCCTGTCCCGTCAGGGCGCTTCCCCCTTGGATGGGATGGATGTTGCGTATGGGTTTGTCACCTGTGTTGATTTGACTCCAAAGCTTGGAATGCAAGGTGTCGCCGCTGTAGCCCCTGTTTTTATCAATCTGCCAAATAATACTTTGTTTGAAAGATGTTTGCCACGAACCGGTATCTTTCAACAGATTAACCGTAATAAACAATTCGTTTTGTGATAAAGCAATGGCAGGAAAGTCGGTCCAACTTGAATCCGACAACGGATTGCCCGGAATACTGTAAAGATTCCATAACCCCAAAGGGTCATTGGTTTGCGAAAAAGCAAGTACTATGTTGCTAAGACTATCCTGGTTTCCGGCAAGAAACGTCATCACAAACTTGTCAGCCGCCGGATCGTAAAGTAATTTGGGGTCATACTGATTGGAATTCAAGGACAAGGTATCCGAAAAAACGGACAACGGAAAGGTCTTTAACAGCGTATCGTTTTGGGTATCGTAAATATAAATGGAGCTGTTGATATCCGAAATAAGCATGCCACTATTGTTCACGGCAAGGGTGTTATCGTTTGGGGTGCTGTTTACAAACAAATTCCCTTCAAAACCTTTCATAATCACACAGGTGTCAGGTGAAGTCTTTATTGACGACTTATTGGCATTTTGGGAAGGATTCTTTCGCGGAAACCTCAACGCCGCTTCCATCTTGATTTTCTTGATAGATGCTTCGTATGCTTTGTTGCCTTCAAAAGAGTTTTCGAGATTCAGCAGCCTAACATTCCAATTGGGTTTAATGGTGGAAACATTCACCGTGTTGTACTTGGCAAAAACAAACTCAGTTGTTTTATAAGTCGTATTTAACTGAGCATACGTCCAAACAGAGAATATGGACAGAACAATAAACGAGAGTAGCTTTGATGCTTTCATAATAAAGATTTAGTATGGCAAACTTACATGAAATTTATGAATTACGTAAACTTTTTTCTCAAATATTTATGGTGATAAAGAAAAAGATGCAGTAAAACTGATAGTTGTGAAAAATCTATTGTCATCAAATGTTCCAATTTTCGCCTGTTATAACTTTCCAGACTTTACTTTCTGGCAAAAATAACAATAGAACAATATAGCAATATAGCAATTTAGTAATATAGCAATATAGCAATAAAACAATTCAACCACCCATAAAAACAAAAAGGGCAAACTAAAATCTGCCCTTTTCAATTCAATAAAAACTTTACTTGATTATTTCAATCCAAATTCTTTTTTGATGGTGTCAACATAATCGAGTTTCTCCCAAGCAAAAAATTCCACTTCTTTAAAGTTTTTTTCTTTGCCTCCCACTTTTTTGGTGGCGGTGGTAGCGTCTTTATAATACACTTCGACTTCTTTTTTCACATAATCCCTGCCAAAATGTCCGTAGCTTGCCGTAGCGTGAAAAATAGGATTCTTCAAACCAAAACGTTTCACGATAGCATACGGACGCATATCGAAAATCGAATTAATACGATCAGCAATTTGTCCGTCTAAGAGGATTTTGCCTTTAGCGTCTTTCACTTTGGCAGTACCGTATGTGTTTACATATAAACCCACTGGTTGTGCCACGCCAATAGCATACGCCACTTGTATCAACACTTCATCGGCAACTCCTGCTGCCACCAAATTCTTAGCAATATGACGTGCTGCGTAAGCCGCGGAACGATCCACTTTCGAAGAATCTTTTCCCGAAAAAGCACCACCACCGTGAGCACCTTTGCCGCCATACGTATCCACAATAATCTTACGTCCGGTCAATCCCGTGTCGCCATGAGGTCCGCCAATAACAAATTTTCCTGTTGGATTCACAAACAATTTGAATTTACCTTTCAACATATTCTTTACCTCAACAGACAACGTTTTAATTTTTGCAACGCGAGGAATCAACACTTCGAGCACATCTTTCTTAATGATATCCAACATTTTTTTCTCTGTATCGAAATCATCATGCTGTGTAGAAATAACAATGGTATCAATATGTTCCGCTTTGCCATTGTCGTTATAAGCTATCGTAACTTGCGATTTTGCATCCGGGCGCAGATAGGTCATTTGTTTGCCTTCGCGACGAATTTCAGCCAATTCCTGGAGCAACACATGCGCCAACTCTATCGGCATCGGCATATAATTATCCATTTCTTTGCATGCATAGCCAAACATCATGCCTTGGTCGCCTGCACCTTGATCTTCTTCTTTTTTGCGTTCCACACCTTGGTTGATGTCGCTCGATTGTTCATGTATAGTCGAAATCACACCGCATGAATCGGCATCAAAGCGATATTCGGCTTTTGTATAGCCTATTTTGCGGATAGCTTCACGTGCCACACGTTGCACATCCACGTATCCATTGGTTTTCACTTCACCGCTACAAACGGTCAAGCCTGTTGTTACTAATGTTTCGCAAGCTACTTTCGACTCGGGGTCGCAACGTAAAAACTCGTCTAATAATGCGTCAGAAATTTGATCGGCAACTTTGTCCGGATGACCTTCAGAAACGGATTCTGATGTAAATAAATATCCCATAATGTAATTTTTTTTTAATGAATAAATGTCTTGTGGAGAATGGTGATTGATTGGAGGGAAAGAGTTTGTTTTAGCATTTTTTCCTGTGGTTGCAATCAATCAAATTTTTCCACACCAATATTGGTGATGCAAAAGTACTACTTTTTTTTGAATTACAAGCGAATATTATTCTTTCGTAAGTTGATGAAACACATCTTCCATGCTGCTATCCTCTTTGTGCATTGACAAAACAGCTAATTTGTTTTGCACCGCAAAGTTGAAGATATTGGTACGAACCTCTTCGCTATCCTTTGCTTGAAACTCCCAAATATGATTTTTTTTATGAACAACTTGCGTTACACCGGCTATCTTTTTCAACAGCTCCAAACTTACCGTATTGTTGAATTCAACCGTAATTTTGTTTTTGTTTTTATGCAATAGATGCAAATTTTGCGTCAAGTCGTCGGCAACAATAATACCTTTGTTAATAATAATAGCGCGATTACACACGGCTTCCACTTCTTGCATGATGTGAGTAGAAAGTATTACCGTTTTTTCCTTCCCTATTTTCTTTATCAGATTTCGGATATCAATAATTTGGTTGGGGTCGAGCCCTGAAGTAGGTTCATCCAAAATCAACACCTCGGGATTGTGCATCATGGCTTGTGCCAATCCCACCCGTTGACGATAACCTTTTGAGAGCGTTCCTATTTTCTTGTTTTGTTCCACTTCCAAACCTGTCATGGCAATCATTTCTTCCACACGGGCGTTTTTTTCCTTGCCCAATTTATGAATCCCTGCAATAAAAAGCAAAAACTCTCTCACATACATTTCTAAATACAAAGGATTTTGTTCGGGCAGATAGCCCACCTTTTTACGCACGTCCAAGGATTGTTCCATCACATCAAAACCGCAGACAAAAGCGTCGCCCGATGTGGGTGGAATAAAACAACTGAGTATCTTCATCAGCGTTGATTTGCCTGCACCGTTGGGTCCAAGTAAACCAACAATCTCTCCGCTATTTATTTGAAACGATATGGAATCCAAAGCCTTTTGCTTCCCATATTTTTTTGTAATTTGCTCAACTTTTATTGACATTGTTGTAGAATAATAGATTATACTATGTAATTCCCTAAAGGAATACATTCAAACTTTTGTAATAACGAATAAAAACTATCTTTAGCATCAAAAGTATTAAAAAATCAAATATCAGAGATTTTTGCATCAAAAAAAAGCAAGTACCCATGCCATCTTAAGGCACGAGCCAATTACTAAACCTATAGCATTCATTCCATTGACAATTCGAACAGCACTGCATTATGTCATGCCTGCTATTTCTGCAAAATGTTTAATTTTGCAGCTTATTTATGCAGTATAAAAATGTTCAATAGATATTTCCCGATACAATACGACGAGCCTTTGTTTCGTCCGCCTTCAGAGGCAGACTCTTTGATATTTCAAATTACATACGGTTGCAGTTGGAACAAATGTTCTTATTGTGAGATGTACACCACCAAAAACTTCTCTGTACGCAAAGAAGAAGATGTCTTAAACGAAATTGCAATCAGTGGAAGACTCTTACCCGACACGCGGAAGATATTCTTGGCAGATGGCAACCCCATGGTGCTTTCGTCAGCCAAACTGATGCGCATTTTGCGCGCCATACAAGAATCTTTCCCAAAAGCCAAGCGAATTTCCACTTATGCACTGCCGGGCGATTTGCGAGCAAAGACATTAGAAGAACTTATAGAATTGAAAGACGCAGGACTCAAAACCATTTATGTGGGCATTGAGTCCGGTGACGACCAAGTGTTGCAGATGAATAACAAAAGCGAGACCTTCAGCAGCACCGTTGAAGGCTTGTTGAAAGCCAAAGAAGCAGGCATGAAGCTTTCTTTGATGATTCTAAATGGATTGGGAGGGTTGCGCTATAGTCGTCAACATGCTGAAAACACTGCCCGTATTGTGAATATCATTCAACCCGACATGCTTTCATCTTTGGTGTTGAGTTTTCCGAAAGGTTTGCAATATTATATGCAACGCTTTCAAGGCGATTATGTACCTATGCAGATAACAGATTTATTGATAGAGATGCTGATTTTTATTACGAATACAAATTTGGAAAGTACGATATTTCGCAATAATCATGCTTCAAATTATTTGATTCTGAATGGCGTGTTGGGGCGTGACAAACAAGCAATGTTGGATACGCTGACCTTTGCGATTCAAAATCCACACAAAGCACAACTACGACCGGAAAGGGCTCGCGGTCTGTAAAAATAAAAAGTATTACAATTGTTTATTCGTTGGAGTTATACGCCCACTTAATGTAGGTGGCTCCCCAAGTGAATCCGGCGCCGAAAGCAACCAAAATAAGGTTATCGCCTTTTTTAAGTTTTGATTCCCATTCCCACAGACACAAAGGTAAAGTGGCTGCGGTGGTGTTGCCATATTTTTCGATGTTAATCATCACTTTTTCGTTGGTGATTCCCATCCGACGACTCGTGGCATCAATGATACGCATATTGGCTTGATGCGGAACGAGCCATTGCAGCGTCTCGGAAGTAAGTTGATGCTTGTTCATAATCTCTAAAGAAATATCTGCCATCTTCGAAACTGCCCATTTAAACACAGCTTGACCTTCCTGATACACAAAATGCTCCCGAGCATCAACAGTCTCATGACTTGCCGGATTTGCAGAGCCTCCCGCCTTTTGATGCAAATGAACAGCACCGACACCATCCGACCGAAGAATGGAGTCAATAACGCCACAATCTTCCGTGTTAGGTTCGAGCAAAACTGCACCTGCCCCATCTCCAAAGATAGGGCATATTGCTCTATCGGTATAATCTACAATGGAGGACATTTTATCTGAACCTACCACAATCACCTTTTTGTGCGAACCGGATTCAATATATTTTGCAGCAGTATTTAATGCATACAAAAAGCCGGAACATCCGGCATTCAAATCGAAACTAAAAGCATTGCGAATACCAACCTTATCGGAAATTAGATTGGCGGTTGCAGGAAACTGCATGTCGGGAGTAACCGTTGCGCATATCAACAAGTCAACATCTTCTGGTTTGGTGTTGGTTTTTTTGAGCAAACCTTCCACCGCCAAAGCGCCCATATAGGATGAGCCTAAGTTCTTTTCACGTAATATATGACGTTCTTTGATTCCAATACGTTCCATAATCCACTCATCAGTGGTATCAACCATACGGGAAAGTTCTTCATTTGTTAAAATATATTCAGGAACATAACCATGCACGCCGGTTATCGCTGCTCTGATATTTAACATCACGCAATAAAATTAATTTAAAAAAGCGAAGAAAACAGGAAGGTATTATAAAGCTTCTTTGGTCTTTTCGATGGCAGCTTTTCCTCTGTAGAAACCGCATTCTGAACAAACTCTGTGATAAACAACAGGTGTACCGCAGTTGGAACAAATAGCTATAGTTAATGCTTCGGCTTTGTAATGAGTTCTTCTTTTTTTGGTTCTAGTAGTAGAGAACCTTCGTTTTGGATGTGGCATA
>CAIOJS010000052.1 GCA_903858655.1 uncultured bacterium
ACGAATATCAATGAAGTTTTCAAAGATATTTTAGGAACATTTGAGCCTCAAGCACAGCAAAAGAACCTTCAACTTATACTGAAAAACACATTGCCAAAGACTGCATGTACGATTATGGCGGATAAAGAAAAGCTTAATGCCATATTAACGAATATAATAAAGAATGCTATAAAATATACGAATAACGGTTCGGTTGAAGTTGGGTGTATGAAGGATGGTGATATGCTTGATTTTTATGTGAAAGACAGCGGTATCGGCATTCCGAAAGACAGATTTTACGCTATTTTTGATCGCTTCACCCAAGTGGATATATCTAACAGACAAGCCTATCAAGGTGCAGGTTTGGGACTTGCCATTGCGAAAGCATATATAGAAATGCATGGTGGAAAAATATGGGTGTATAGCGAAGTTGAAAAGGGGAGCACATTTTATTTTACAATGCCTTTTACGACTGAATCCTAAGCAAAATAATTATTCCAAAGAAACGTTTGTGGTATAGCATCACAAATAAAACTTATGAAAAAACTTAAAATCCTAATTGTAGAAGACGACGAATCTATGGAGTTTCTGCTTAACGAAGTAGTTGAAACCTATACAGACAATATATTAATAGCACGCGACGGAGAAGAAGCCGTAGAAATATGCCGCGACAATCCCGACATTGATTTAATATTGATGGATATCCGTATGCCTAAACTGGACGGATTTGAAGCTACCGAAGAGATACGGAAATTTAATACCACCACAATTATCGTCGCCCAAACGGCTTGTGCGTTTTCTACCGATGAAGAAAAAGCAATAGCAATAGGTTGCAACGATTATGTTTCAAAACCTGTAACCGAAGAAATGTTGGCAAGGTTTATAGAGAAATATATTGAGTAAGGATTGCAGACGTTTTATCCTAGTTTGGAGGCAGCCTCCGCCTCCGTCCCCTCTATCCTTTCAGCCCTCCAACCTTCCAATAACAATAAAACAATTCAACAATCCCCCTTTCTTCTCTGAATAATCAACCCTAAAACAAGAGCACTGCAATATTAGCAGTTTGAATTTCGTTTTATCTTTAAATATATAGTTATGAAAAAGATAATCGCATTAGCCTTGCTATATTGTTGCCATATAGCCGTATTTGGTCAAGTCACCTATTCGCTGCGTATCATGGATGTTCATAATCTGCCGCTGAAAAATGTGGAGGCAACGGCTCAAAACAAAGAAAAAAACATACTGTTAAAGGGAAAAACGGACGAAAACGGCAGTGTTGATTTCGTGTTGATCGAGGCGGGAGTTTATACCTTCAGTTATCTCAACATGAAAGATGTGAAAACCTTTGAGTTGGTAGCAGGTGTGACAGGAAAAAGCAGACATACGGTTACTTACGATCCCGAAAAAGTGTTTGAATGGCAGGCTGCCAATCGGACAGGAATCACTTTCAAAAACGTGGCGGCTTTGGCTTTGAAAGAGCAGCCCAATGTGGCAAAAGTGACCCTTGAAGTTTTAAGAAATGATAAGACAAAAGTTTCCGACGTAAAGCTCGAATTAGTGGATACTAAAAACAAAACCAAATATCAAACCACAACCAATGCTGTTGGGGTGGGTGTTTTTTATGTGCCCATGAGCATTGAATATGAGATTGATGTGGCAGGCACCCAGGCCTTGCAAAGGTTCACCTTGCCCAATCATCCCAATTTTGAGTACCAACAGACCGTTTACTATGAAAAAACCAATGTGAACGAAACCGCCAAAGGCGACACCATCCTCCAAAAACAAATCACCCAAACGGAAGGCACTTCCACCCACTTGTTGTTCACCATCAGCTTGAAGGATTATGATGATCATCCCTTGGCGGATGAGGTGGTGTATTTATGTGATGTGAATGGGAAGAGAGTGTATGAAGGTCACACGGATGCACAGGGAGCCTGTAAGTTCATGCTTCAAAAAGGCACAAACTATCTCATCAATTTACGATACGAACAAGGCGTACATTTGTTGGAAGCTAAGGATACGAAAGGCTTTACCACAGCCTCAGAAACCACGAGATACCGCGGCTCGAAAACCATAGAAAAAATGATGGCAGAACGCCACCTGAATGAAAAGGGATTTGTGGTGAATCATGCTGAAACGCCTGTTCGTCCTGCGCCCAAACCCACCAATTATCTAAAGAAAACCGACGTGGGTTTTGATGTTGATTTTGCCACGTCAGGTCCTGTTGGCACGCCCACTATTGCCGAAAACAAACTATTTACGCAACAAGGCTTTTATTCTCCAAATTTTTATTGTTTGGAAGCCGCCACGGGGCAATACCTTTGGGGAGTAGAGTTGGGAGAATCGGGCACATCTCCGGCAGTGTATCTGAACGGAGTTTTACTGATTAACACCTATTCCTGCACCTTGTATGCGTTGCAAGCCTCCACAGGCAAACTGTTGTGGAGCAAATGGTTGGCAGGCACCATCTATTCAACGCCTTCGGCAGACAGCAATAGTGTGTATGTGGTCTATAACAATGGCGGTGCCAATCCTCAGAATAAAGGAGAATCTTTTGTGGTGACGAGTTTCGATTTGCACACCGGCAAAATGAATTGGATCAACTGGTTGGATAATGAGGTGATTGCTTGTCCTGTGGTGGAGGGCGGCGAGGTGCACATTGCTTCCCAGAGCGGGAGTTATTATGTGTTTGATAAATCATCGGGCAAGCCGAAAATCTCTTCCCATGCCGTCAAAGCCATTTCCTCCCCTACTGTAACCCGCGACAATATCTATATCACTGCCTCCCTAAACGGCAAAGAACAACTAGTTGTTTTAGACCGAAAGACCTTGCAAATCAAGAAAAAATATACCACGCCACTTGCTCCGCGAACCATACCGGAAGATCATAGTTGCTATGCTCAAATGAATTTCAATGGGGCGCATCCTATCGTGTATAAAAATAAAGTTGTGTTACTGCTCGACAGTACAAAAGTGACTGCTTTCGATGCCACCTCCGAAAAGATGTTGTGGCAGCAAACCATCAAAACAAATCCAAGCCAGATACCCATCGTGGCAAATGAGAAGGTCATCATAGCCTCCCAATCAGGCGATATCATCTCTTATGACATGAATACAGGAGCTTCGCAAACGATACAGCAAAAGAAAAGCGCTACTGATGGTCAACCCGTTTTGTTCAATGGGTCCATGTATTTAGGCTCGGCAGAAGTGCTAGAAGTATCAAAATCCTCTCAGAAATTTTCGTGGAATCAATGGAATAAAGATGCGAGGCATAATCCGTATTGGGAATAGGATTAGGAAGTCTGTTTCGTTTGGATTTAGTCCGATTGATTAAGGTTTCAACAATAGTCATCCCTATCCATTTGGGCTGTGCCAAAACAGAATCTTTTGTCGAAGTTTTCCGCTGGGCATAAATTATTTTTGTATCTTTGCAGTGCCGTGGAACCACCATAAGAACGTTTCTCTGCCCTTTAAAGCTTCTCTTTAGAAGCTTTTCGTTCTATACTTTCTGAAATGAATTACTTTTTATGTCTCTTCTGTTACTGACAGGCGGGATGCATGCCGTATTTTATTCAGCCCGGCGGTGTAACAATCTGCCAAAACTAGGCGCGATAAGTTCAAGCCGAAAACTAATGCCTCGATAGACTTGTCTGTTGGGGCATTGGTGTTTTAATGAGGTAGTTTTACAATGCGAAAATGAAGTTGATTTTTCAAAACTTCATCAATATATCATTATTATTGATGGCATTTGTAAAAAGGGTTAGATTCTAGTCAACAATAACCTTTTAGCATTTCCCTTTTTCTTTCTAAAACAAGGCGAGCATCGCTAGCCTATTATTTCTTTGTTATATAGATTCTTAAAAGAATCATTACTCTAAGACTGTTTGGATTCCAAAAGAATATTTTTATCTTTTAACATTGATTAACAAAAAAGAATCTTTGCCGCTTTTTAAAATGTATATCTTTGCTCGTTTTTATTGAAGAAAAAACGCAAATATTGTTAATTAAACTCATTTTATATGTCACTACGACAAAAGACCACTGATTTAAAGAAGCGCATGCAAGGCGCCCTGCAAGGCGGAGGTGAAAAAGCCGTCGAAAAGCAAAAAGCCACAGGAAAAATGACCGCTCGCGAGCGCATTTTGGCGATACTCGACGAAGGAACATTTCATGAATATGACTTATTTGTGGAACATGCAGGCAAAGATTTCGATATGGATAAGAAGTATCTCCCAGGCGATGGTGTGGTAACCGGAACAGGGAACATCAACGGCTATCCTATCTGTATTTTTGCTCAGGATTTCACTGTTGCCGGAGGTTCGTTGGGCTATATGCACGCAAAAAAGATTACCAAAATCATGGATCATGCCATGAAACTTAAAGTGCCCTTGATAGGCATCAACGATTCGGGTGGCGCACGCATCCAAGAAGGGGTGAACTCTTTGGCAGGCTATGGCGAAATCTTTTATCGCAACACCTTGGCATCTGGCGTTATTCCTCAGATATCGGTTATTTTAGGTCCTTGTGCAGGCGGTGCAGTGTATTCTCCTGCATTGACCGATTTTGTTTTTGTGGTGGATAAAATCTCTAAGATGTTCATCACCGGACCCGAAGTTATCAAAACCGTTTTGGGCGAAGATATTTCAATGGAAGATTTGGGTGGCGCACGCGTTCATGCCGAAATCACCGGTAACGCACATTTCTTTTCAGAAAGCGAATCCGATTGTTTTGAACAAATAAAAAAGCTCGTTACGTTCATCCCCTGGAATAACAGCAAAAAAGCAGAACCATTTCCATCAAAACATCCCAAAAATAAAATCTTTAAGATAGACGATATTTTCCCCACCGACTCCAAGAAGCCTTATGATGTCAGGAAAGTGATTATGGCGATTTGCGATGACTCGGAGTTTTTTGAAGTTCAAGAACTTTTTGCGGCAAATATCGTGATTGGTTTTGCGCGTATGGACGGGCAGACCGTGGGTTTTGTTGCCAATCAACCTATGGTATTGGCGGGCGTTTTGGATGTGGATTCGTCCGACAAAGCAGCACGTTTCATTCGTTTCTGCGATGCATTCAACATACCGTTGGTCACCTTGGTAGATCTGCCGGGCTATCTTCCAGGCGTGGATCAAGAACATGCGGGGGTTATTCGTCATGGGGCAAAGGTGTTGTATGCCTATTCCGAAGCTACTGTTCCAAAGATTACAGTCATTTTGCGTAAGGCGTATGGCGGTGGTTATATTGCTATGTGTTCAAACCATTTGCGTGCCGACTTTGTGTTTGCATGGCCCACGGCAGAAATTGCAGTGATGGGTCCCGAAGGTGCTGCCAATATTATTTTCCGTAGCGAAATCTTGGGGTCAACCAATCCGGAAGAGACACGCAAAAAGAAGATAGAAGAATATAAAGAAAAGTTTGCCAATCCTTATGTGGCAGCGGCTTATGGTTATGTGGATGCGGTGGTTGAACCTAGCAAGACACGCGAATATATCATACATTCGTTGGAAATTGCGGCACACAAAATTGAAGAAAGCCCCAAGAAAAAACATGGTATTCCTCCATTCTAAAAAATACATATTATGGAAAACGACGAACTAGAAGTTGCGCCCGAGCAACCCGATTATAAACCCTTTGTTATATTGGAGGAAGTGTATCAAACACTGCTGACCAACAAACATCTAGCACGCAAGCCCTATACCCCTCCGAATCATAAAATGATTTATTCGTTTATTCCGGGCACCATACGAAAGGTGTTTGTGAAAGAAGGCGACAAGGTGAAAAAAGGCGACAAGTTGTTGATTTTGGAAGCCATGAAAATGAACAACGAACTCACCACATTAGTGAATGGGAAGGTGAAAAAGATATATTGCAAAACCGGCGAAATGGTCACCAAAAGCCAATTGCTGGTTGAAATTGCTTAATTTCTTTTACAAGAACTTATAAATACAAAGCCTCGTTTTTGTAATCACATACAAACGCTGATTGTCCACCGTGGCATTCAACAATTCATCTTCAATTTGGGGAAGTTTGAATGTAGTTTCGTCGTAGGTCTTCAGGTCTAAAGTCTTGATGAAGTTATCATCCAGATAAACTATTTTATTGTTGATTACCTGAAAGCTCTTGAGGTTTTTGATGGGAATCATCTTCAGATAGGTGGCATATCTGTCAAAGATAAAAATGCCGTAGCGCGGGTCGTTCACGTAAAGGGTGTTGTCCGATTCCAGGAGGAAATTGGGCGCGAAATCATGCCCTATTAAATCGTTGATGTTGCCGCTCGACTGCGACGGCTGCAAGGAATTATCAAAGCGAACCATTTGATTCGACAGCGGATCGAAAAGCCAAAACCCACTTTCATAAGAAGCCGCGATGAGCGACGCATTGGCATATCCCAAATCAAAAAGCGAGATAGAATTGTTTTTGAGCGTCAACTTGTTGTCGAGGAATTTTATCTTGCCAAAGTCGGCATTGAACAGGATAATCTTCAGCGGGTCGCTAACGTCTAGACCCGATATTTTCCCATCACCAAATTCCGTGTACGACGACAAGGACTTGCCTTCCGTGTCGAATTTCTTCACACTACTTTTATCAATCACATAGATGTTCCCGAAATTATCCGTGACGATACGCGTGCCTGTGACTTCAACACACAGCTTCTTTTCAAAGTGAACTGTCTGAGCCATAAGCCTTGATAAACTTATACATATCAACATTCCGATTAGAAATCCTCTTCTCATAAGTTCTTTAATATGGTCAATATTTCGTCCACATGTTTCCTTTCGTTTGCCAATCGCGGCACTTTATATTGTCCGCCTAAGCGTCCTTTTTGTTTCAACCAAATATAAAAGGTATCTTTCGGTAGCACGCGTATCAACGGTTGCTGCAAAATCATATCGTGATAACGCTTGGCTTCATAATCAGAATTTAAGGACTTCAAGGCATTATCAAATATCTCGCCAAAGTATTCAATAGATTCGGGTTCCGCAGCAAATTCGATGAGCCATTCGTGTACGCCGCCATTTCTATCTTGAAAGAAAACAGGCGCAGCGGTATATTCCGAAACAATAGCCCCTGTCTTTTTACACGCAATCTCTAAAGCTTTGTCGGCATTATCTATCATCAACTCTTCGCCGAAGGCATTGATAAAACTCTTGGTACGTCCCGAAATCTTAATACGATGCGGACTTAAAGACGTGAATTTGATGGTGTCACCAATGCGATAGCGCCACAAACCCGAATTGGTAGAGATAATCAATGCATAATTGCTGTCCAAAGCTACCTCATCCAAGTTGAGCGTTCGCGGATATTCTTTGTCGAGGTCTTCAATCGGCAGAAACTCATAATAGATACCATAATCCAACATCAGCAACATATCGTCGGCATCGCTGCGGTCTTGAATGCCGAAAAAGCCTTCGCTGGCATTGTAAGTCTCCAAATAATTCATCTTGTCGGAGGTGATGATTTTTTTATACTGTTCAGCATAAGGCAAAAAGCTAATACCCCCATGGATGAAGAGTTCCAGATTCTGCCACACCTCGCCTATATCTTCTTTGCCCGTGATTTCTAACACCTTTTTCAACAGCAACAGCGTCCACGAAGGCACTCCCGAGAGGCTCGTTACATCTTCTTTGGACGTAATCCGTGCGATGGTGTCCAACTTGCTTTCCCACTCGTTCATCAGGGCGACGGACAGGTCGGGCGTCCGAATAAACTGCGCCCAAAATGGCATATTTTGAATCAAAATCGCCGACAAATCGCCATGAAACGCCTTGTTGTCGAATTCGTTCACCGTGTGGCTTCCGCCCAAAGCTAAGCCTTTTCCGTCGAAGAGCTTGGTTTCGGGTTGGTTGTTGCAATAAAACGTCAGCACATCTTTCCCGCCTTTGAAATGACATTCTTCTATGGTGTCTTCGCTCACGGGGATGAATTTGCTTTTGTCGGCAGTGGTGCCCGACGAAACCGCAAACCACTTGATTTCTTGGGGCCACAAGATGTTTTGTTCGCCTTGACGCAAGCGGTCAATATAGGGTTTCAGTCCATCATAATTGTTGATGGGCACCCGTTCTTTATACTGCGACGGCTTGTTGATAGCATTATAGCCATATTTCAATCCCCATTCCGTGTTTTTAGCCGACGAAACCAACCATTGAAAACAATCCTCCTGCACCTCATGCGGATATTTTATAAACAACTCAATCTGATGAATGCGCTGCTTCATGATCCATGCCAAAACCGAATTTAATAGAGCCATCTGTGTTTAAAATTATGCATCAAAATTAGCTATTTTGTTTGAATTGGAGAACATTTAATTGAAATATTTTAGATTCTTATGCTTTGATTGCGCTTTTTTATCTATTTTTGACCTTCTATTTTTATGACACAGAAACAAACTCGATGAAAAACATAGCCATTTTTGCTTCCGGCAACGGGAGTAATGCCGAAAATATCATCCATTATTTTGATGGAAACGATGCCGTGAAAGTTGCCTTGATATTGAGCAACAAAGCTGATGCTTATGTGATTGAACGCGCCCATCGCCATCAGATTCCCTCGGTGGTGTTCTCTGCCGCGGAGCTGAACCGTGAGGGTTTTATGCTGCAGCTGATGCAGAATTTCAACATTGACGGCATCGTGTTGGCGGGTTTTTTATTGAAAATCCCTACCGAACTCATCGCGGCATATCCCCAAAAGATCATCAACATCCATCCGGCTCTCCTGCCCAAATATGGCGGCAAAGGCATGTATGGCGCGGCGGTTCACCAGGCGGTTTGGGCTGCCAAAGAACCCGAAACGGGCATCACCATCCATTTTGTCAACGAACACTACGACGAAGGCGCCATCATTTTTCAGGCACGCTGCCCCATCTCCCAGCAGGACACGCCCGAAACCATCGCCGCCAAGGTGCATGCTTTGGAGTATGAGCATTTCCCGAGGGTGATTGGAGAGGTGAGGTTTTAGAGTTTTAGACTATTTGGCTTAGAAAAAAACAACGGAGACACAGAAAATACAGAGAAACACCAAGAATTCCATTCGTAATTCGCATATTCGTAATCCCTAGTGGCTAGTCTTGGTTCTTGGTATTTTTGTTTTTTCTTACTCGCTAATAATCCGCACTTCCGTTCGCCTATTTTGTGCCCGCCCTAGGTCGGTGTCGTTGGTTTCCACGGGTTGGGTGTCGCCATAACCTTTTGCAGTGAGTCGGGTGGCGACAATGCCATGTTGTATCAGATAGTTTCGCACGGCAGTGGCACGCTCTAAGGAAAGTTTCAGGTTAGCTTCTGGGCTGCCGATGTTGTCGGTATGACCTGAGATTTCGATAATCATTTTGGGTTTCAGTTTCAAAATTTCCACCAAATCATTCAGTGCTCGGTTTGATTCGGGTCGCAAGATGGATTTGCCCGTTTCGAACAATACGTTTTTCAGGGTGTAAACCTGTGGCGGGTCGTATTTCAAATCCACATCAAAGGTGTATTTTCCTTCAGCTTTCGGCACATCAATGGTGTTGTATTCCACCGAATCGGCAAAAGTTTTATACAATATTTCGTAGGAGTCGCCTTCGGGGATGAGGATAGAAAACTTCCCTTCTTTGTTGGTGATGCCGCTAAAGATTTTCTTGCTTTTCTTTCCTACAAATTTAATCACTTCGCCCTGTCGCGGCACGTTTTTCATGCTCGACACAAACACATTCAACACTGATTCGGTTTCTGTGGGTTGCAGCTCTTGCGCCGACAGCAGCTCGGACGTTAAGGTAGCTAACATAATAACAAATGTAAATTTAAGGAGAGTCTTGTACATAATAGCGTGAAAAGATATAATACTATAACGCAGATTTGCTGTTTTTATGCAAAATAGATAAAAAAAAGGCAAAACGTAAATTTTGCCTTTTCAATAATGTGGTGATAAGATTAGGTTTTGTTTTTATTTTTCAAGAATAAAGGTTGATGTGCCTATGGCGTTTCCGTCAGCAAACAAATCAACGGTGTAGCTGCCCGGCGTGAAATCTTTGATTTTAGCCCAATAGATGCACACATCCACGGCTTTGTTGTTGAAAGTAACTTGTTCTTTGCTGCTGTATTGCAGTTTTTTTCCTTGATAGTCAAAAGAAAACTCGTCACCAGCGCCGCTCGACAAAATGTTTCCGCTTGGGTCGGCAATTCTCAAATAAACGGTCTTGGCACCGGCTGTAGCAATAGCATTTTCGCCTATGGTGAAGCAAACACGAATCTTTTCTACACGTTTAGCTTTCTTGGTTGGTAGTTCTTTTCCTTTTGATTTTACGATGATGCCGTTTGCATTGATGTCGTAAGTGGTCAAAGCCGAGCCTTTGCTAACGGTTTCGCTCAGTGTTTGGTTTTGCGAAGAAAGTTGTTTGTTTTCGGTGCTGGTTGAATCCAAAACGGTTTTGATATGAAAATTCTCAACAGTCAAATCTTTGTTTTGCTTTTTCAGTTCTTCAATTTGCTGTTCGTATTCTTTCAAACGACCTTCCATCGAAGCAATTTGGTTTTTATATTTCGCCACTGACCCTTGTGAATTTTTCACCTTTGTTAAAAGTTTCTCCACTTGTTCTTTTTCTTGATTAAACATGTCAGTCAACTGAGTGTTGTCTTTTGAAAGTTGGTCGTATTCTTTTTTCAGATTTTCCAATTGCGCCACCACTTTGTCTTTCTCAGTGCTGATGGACACTATTTCGGTAGTCACCACACTGAGTTGTTTGTTGGCAGAAATCAGTTGCCAGGACAAAACGCAGCAAACAATTATTAGCTGATGGCAGACAATAAACAGTACAATCGACAGAATCATAAAGGAATTTGGTTTTTTCTTTAATTCGGGATTCGTTGATTCCATTTTTTTAATTTTTAATTTTGGTTATTACTAGTTTAGAAGTTTATATTTATTTCAAGGTTAAGGCACACTGTCCAATTTCTTTCCCATCGCAAAACGCAGCAATATTATAGGTGCCTGCAACGATGCGGTCAGTTTTTTCATAATAAAGCACAATATTTATTGAACTGCCATTATAATAACAGCTTTTCATCAATGAATACATAATTTGTTTTCCTTCATAGTCAAAACTCGCACCATCATTCAGAATAGCATTATCGGGTCGAGCTATCCGAATATAAATCATTTTAGTGCCCGATTCTACCAAAGGATTCTTGGCTAAGGTAAAGGTGATTTTTATTTTTTCAACACGTTTGGCTTTTTCCACCACTTCTTCTTTCGCACCACCTTGTTTGGTTCGAATTCCCGTCGCTGTCATGGAATAGGCTTGCAATACTGCCGCATTCGTAATTTTTTCGCTCAAGGCATCTTTATCTTTCGATAAGTTCGAATTTTTATCTTGTTCCTCTTTTATATTCACCTGCATCCCTTTCACTTCGGTCTTCAGGTTTTCGTTTTCTTTCAGCAGTTTGTCAATCTGAGCCACATAATCCTGCGTGATACCTCTCAGATAATCAAGCTTACGCTGAATTTGTCGTTTGCCGGCATTGCTTTCAATAAGTTTTTGAATCTCGCTGGCTTGCGCTTGTATCAAACTATCTTTACGACCCAAATCTTTGGTCATATTTCCATATTCGGTGGCGATTTTTTCGTGCTCACGCACCAAGGAATCCAATTGCTTTTGCATCACCTGCCGTTCGGATACGGCTTTCTCTTTTTCGATGACAAATGTGTTGGCTTTATTCCAGGAGGTGATATACAAAACCAAAAGTATGATGATGATAGCACTTTCAATACCGATAACGATTTTGTAAGTCTTTCCTTTCCCTGCTGCAGAAGTATTCTCGGGCATATAAAATTAATATTTTGACAAAATTAATTATTTTTTTATATCCACAGATAAAAACATAAAAAATAATGCTTTTAAGGCGATCGTTTTTTGTTGTTTTGGTTTTTAGAACACTCGGATTACGCTGCGCTAAATCCGAGCGAACGAGATAAAATTTATTTTTTTTAATTCAGGTATTATTTCAAATAATGAGTTTTCCCATTTACTATAACTAAAATTATCATGTTCAATTCTACATAAATAATGTAATTTCTTTTGACATTCAACATC
>CAIOJS010000053.1 GCA_903858655.1 uncultured bacterium
CCCTATCCCGATAACAGAAATATATAGCATTTGGCTTTGACTATTACTGATATCGTATTCGGTTTAATATACGGAATACAATCGTCAAAGTTGAAATTTTCATTGAATTGAATAGTGTAGGAGACTATTCTAGATGAATCATCCATAAGGACTATGGACAATACTAATGTGCTCCTGATATTATCAGGCGTATAGTAAAGATTGTATTATTTGCCTAAGCTATTTAATTAGGCGGTAGCACAAAATTATTATGGCGTTGGCTTCACCAGCAGTTGAACGTTGATAGCATTCAGCCCTTTCTGTCCGCGTTCCACATCATAAGTCACCCTGTCATTTTCTTTGATGCTGCCCACATGACCATTGATATGAGTAAAAATGCTTTCGTTGGTGTCGTCTTCTTTGATAAATCCGTAACCTTTTGAGGTATTAAAATAGGTGACAGTTCCTTTTCTTGGCACATCCACAACATCGGAATATCTATTTTTTGTGATGCTGATTTCAATGTCTTCCGCATTGACTTGAATTTTGTTTTTAGGATCGGGAGGGGTAGAAGTCAAATTGCCATTTTCATCCACATACGCTATCATACTTTCCAGACCACCGCTGCCCGAATTTGCTTTCCGTTCCTCTTTTTTCTTCTCTTTATCTTTCTTTTTCTTCAGTTTTATCTTTTCTTTTTCAATCTTATTAAACTTTTCATTCGATTTTGCCATATTTATTTATTGTTTAGTTTGTTTTTTATTATTGTTAAATAGCTGTATTTCATTAGATTTAAAGGTGGATTTCTTAAGCTGATTGCTGTAATTGGCTTATATAAACGCCTATGCAAAGATACTGAAAAAAAATGATATGAGATTTTTTTGCATCGAATTATATTCAAAAAGAATTAAAAGAAGCTTTCGTATATTGATTCTTCATCCTGTGAATATGAATATTTAATGATAATAAAAGAATACCTTTTTCCGTTTTGCGAAAAAAATACTTCTTCTTTTCACCTGATATTTGGCAGATTTTACATGAAGAAATATGTAGTTAGTAGATTTTATTAAAAAAAGTAGCCATAATACGAGAAGTAATTGTAATTTTACATCGAATTTCAACAACAAATTTCTCATGAATAAAAACCAAAAAATAATTAAACAATGAAAAAACTTATCTTTATGATTATGGCATCGTCCATTGTGTTGTTTTCTGCCTGCAATCAAGGCAAGAAAAACACTAGCAGCAATCCTCTTCTGAACGAGTACACAACTCCATTTCAGGTTCCTCCTTTCGACAAAATTGACACTACTCATTTTATGCCTGCTTTTGAAGAAGGCATGAAACAGCATGATGCCGAAATTCAAG
Organism: uncultured bacterium; assembly: GCA_903858655.1. Taxonomy (GTDB): domain Bacteria; phylum Bacteroidota; class Bacteroidia; order Bacteroidales; family CAIWKO01; genus CAIWKO01. The sequence continues at coordinate 1,348 of CAIOJS010000053.1, forward strand.
CTATCATCAACTCCAAAGATGAGCCGACATTCGAAAACACCATTTTGGCTTATGACAAAGCTGGTTTGTTGCTTACCAATGTCGGTAATGTGTTTTTTAATATCGCTCAAGCGAACACTAACCCTCAGATTCAAGCCATAGAGCGTAAGATTAGTCCTAAATTGTCAAAGCATAATGATGACATCGCTATGAACCCGGATTTGTTCAAACGCATCAAAACGGTTTACGACAAACGCAAAGATATGAAACTCGACGATCAACAGATTCGTGTGGTTGAGAAATATTATCGCGATTTCGATCGTTTGGGAGCTAATCTTCCACAAGATAAACAAGAAAGCTTGAAAAAGATTAATTCAGAATTGTCAACTCTTGGGTTGAAGTTTGGAGAAAACCTTCTTGCTGAAAACAAAACTTTTCAAATGGTGGTTGATAATGTAAAAGACTTAGATGGTTTGCCCCAGTCGAACATTGATGCGGCAGCCGAAACCGCCAAAGAAAAAAAGATGGAAGGCAAATACATTTTCACCATTGACAAACCCACCTTGCTTCCATTTTTACAATTTTGCAAGAATCGCGCTTTACGCGAGAAACTCTATCGTGGTTATTTTATGAAAGGCGATAACAACAACAAGAATGATAATAAGGAAACCGTAATTAAAATTGCCAACCTTCGCGTTAAAAGAGCACAACTCTTAGGATATAAAAGTTTTGCAGCTTATGTGATTGATGATAACATGGCGAAGACTCCTGAAAAGGTTGATGAGTTTTTGATGAACTTATGGAAGGCTGCATTGCCCATGGCTAAAAATGAAGTAGCGGAAATGCAAAAGATTATTGATAAAGAAGGGGGCAAATTCAAATTAGCACCTTGGGATTGGTGGTATTATTCTGAAAAAGTTCGTAAAGAAAAATACGATTTAGACGAAGCCCAATTAAAACCTTATTTTAGCTTAGCAACTGTGCGCGATGGTATGTTTTCTGTGGCTAACAAACTGTATGGAATCACCTTCACTAAGATGACCAATTTGCCCATCTATCAAGCCGACGTTGAAACGTTTGAAGTAAAGGAAGCCGATGGAAAACATTTAGGCGTAATTTATTTCGATTATTATCCACGCGAATCGAAAAGGGGAGGAGCTTGGTGCACCAGTTTCCAAAGTGCAGGATGGCGAGATGGTAAAAAAGTGGATCCTATTGTTAGCATAGTATGTAATTTTACCAAACCTACTAAAGATACTCCTTCTTTGCTTACTTGGGACGAAGTGGAAACCTTATTCCATGAATTCGGACATGGTCTTCACGGATTGTTCACCGATGGAAAATACAATCGTACAGCAGGTGTAGTTCCTCAAGATTATGTGGAAATGCCTTCCCAATTCATGGAAAACTTTGCTTCAGAACCCGAAGTGCTGAAAATGATTGGCAAACATTATAAAACAGGAGAAGTTATCCCTGATGCTTTGATTCAGAAAATTCAAAATAGCGGAAAGTTCAACCAAGGTTTCATCACTATTGAATACTTGGCAGCTTCTATTTTAGATATGGATTATCATAATTTGACAACTCCTGATTTTAAAAATGTGAACGAATTTGAGAAAGATCAAATGGATAAAATTGGATTAATTCCCGAAATTCTTCCTCGCTATCGCACCACCTATTTCTCTCATATTTGGGATGGCGGTTATGCTGCAGGTTACTATGTTTATATTTGGGCAGCCGTTTTGGATGCTGATGCTTATAGTGCGTTTAAAGAATCGGGCAATATCTATAATAAAGAACTTGCTGCTAAATTCCGTACAAATTGCTTACAAGATGTTGGAAGTGGAGAAGGTATGGATCAATACCGCAAATTCCGTGGAAAAGATCCTTCAATTGAACCTTTGTTGAAAAAGAGAGGATTGAATTAATATAAGTCAATAAAGTTAAAGAGAAAAAAGGCTTCGACAGTATCGAAGCCTTTTTTTATTGGTAGGTATTTTAATATATTTCGTATCTTTGTCGAACTAAATGAAATCTAATCTTGGAGACAACATCGCAAAATAATGTAAAAATCATGACCGAACGCGACTTTGAAGTGCTTTTTAAAACGCATTTCAAAGGCTTGTGTTTTTTTGCACAGCGTTATGTAAAGGATATTGAGACAGCGAAAGAAGTGGTTCAAGATGCTTTTTTTGCATTATGGGAGAAACGTGATTCCATTGATGCTGAAAAATCCGTACGTTCCTATTTGGGCACAGCGGTGTATAATAAATCATTGAATCATCTTCGCAATAATAAAAAGTTTGATAAAGATATTCTGATAGCTGAGCATTTGTTTCCCGATTCCGATGTCGAACAATCCGATTCTGTAGTTGCGAAAGAGATAAGGGATTTAATAGAGCTTTCAATACAAGAATTGCCCGAAAAATGTCGGGAGATACATACGCCGAGCAGTCGAGGCCGTCCGCTTCATTCGTCACTGGCCGGTTGAGGAGATAGCCGAAAAGGTTGGCAATGGAATAATTCAAC
>CAIOJS010000054.1 GCA_903858655.1 uncultured bacterium
ATTGTTGAATGATAATATGAATTTATGTGTAATAAATTCGTTTTTCTATTGATAATCTAACACTAGATGAAACTATTATTTTTGATTCATGTGAAATTCTTTTTTGTCAGTACCATCCATATAATAAAACCAGAAAGATTTTTCTTCGAGCTTTAAGATGAATAAGGTATAAGAGTTTTGATTGGTGATTCCTACCAGATTTATTTCTTCATCTTTGTTCTGAAATGACCATGTACCGGTACCGGAAACAATTCCCATACTATAAGAATAGGTACCCTCTTTGGTATAGGTTTCATTATAATCTGTCATAAGCGACGTGTAATCTACGCCATTCACTTTATAATTGTCCACCTTCCAAGTGTTGGCAACACGTTCTGTGCGCGAAACCAAACTAATGAGTGGTCCATCAGCATATTTTTGGCAACTTGGTAGTGTCAACATTATCGCTATTGCTACTATAAAAAGTAGTCTGAAAGTATTTTTGTTTTTCATTTTGTGTAGTTTTTATTGTTTGATTTTTTACTCATTGTTTTTTTTAGAATCAACTCCTCCGTCGCAAGCGGCGGAGAATTTGACCCCAATTGAGATTAAATAGATGAAATAATCTTGTGTATTTCTTCTTTTGTTTTCCCAAGTTTAATTTGAAGTTTTCCAATCATCTCATCACGTTTCCCTTCTTCAAACATCAAATCATTGTCAGTTAATACGGCATATGCTTTTTTGAGCCTGCCTTTTTGCTCATTCCAATTTCCTTTTACTTCTTGAGTGTTCATTTTTTTAATTTTTAAGTTTTTAATAATTTTAAGATGCAAAATTACACTCTTGGCTTCCACCAAGTGTTACATAATTTTGGGTAATACTTACAGCATTCACACATTGAATTCGAAGCGTAAGTTGCGGTAGAGAAATCACCACCAATTTCTTCGAGTGTTGATCAAATCAATGATGATAACAATAATTCCAATAACGATAAGCGCATGAATAATAGGTGTGGTAAAATGAAATGCAAAAAATCCGAGCAACCACAAAACAACAAGGATTAATCCGATGATTAATAATAAACGTCCCATAAATTTTAATTTTAATATGAATAAATAATACTTTTTAATAATGGACAAAAGTACAGAGTATCGCCCGCCTAAGTATTACATAATTTGGGATAAAAGTTACATGATTCACACTTCAGGCATAAGTCATCAGCAAATAGGGGTGGGGTAAGTGACTAACAAGGAAACATTTTTATTTAGATCCAGTAGCTATACGTTCGTTCAATAGAATGTTTTTCGAATTAAGACCTGCCTTTTGACCGTGCAAATCAAAATCAAGTGTAACCTGAGGTCCGAAGAACAAACAATGCGTGGACCCGCCAAAATGAAACATCCCCAATTGGTCTCCTTTTTTAACGTGCTGTCCTTCGTAAACCGTTATTTCGCAGGATGAAATTTCGGTCATGCCCACAGGCATCACACACATCAACCCTATATCGTGGTTGTCTGCTTCAATAAATATCAAAGCACGTGTGGCAAATTCGGTGATAAAACCTTGCGATTCATTTTCTCCGGTTGGATCAAAACCTTCAGCTAATGTTTCAGCAAAGTAGCTGCCATCTACCACATACGCTTTCACAATCTTGCCGCTCACAGGGCTGTGCCAACGATGATAACTCAAAGCACTCAGGAAAGCCTGATAAATGGTTCCGCCTACAAAATGTTCCGTCAAGGAGTCGCCCGCTAACATGTGCGAAAGCGAATAGGGCTGCGCCTTGATCCAAAAACGTTCGCGAAGTTTCACGTTTTTTGCAATTCTATAGGGCGACGATTCGCACGCATTGGTAATCGTTTCATCATCCTCGGGAAAGGCAACGGGTCGAACGCCTTCTCTGAATTCTCTCGTAAAAAAGTCGTCCCACGACTTGAATCCGTGATACGATTCTTTGGGATTGCATTGATATTCTTCATCGAAATGTGGCATTTCCTCTTGAGCATCTTTGCCAAACCAACCCGTGTGTGCATGGGAGTTTAACACATAACGCGAATCGGCAGAACGAAGATAAATAGCCCATTCGTTCAATATTTTTTTCAACTGTGCATTCACTTTGTGATTCAAAAACGCAGCCGAACCCGCAGGTGTTCCCATGGGCCAACCAAAAATAACACTTATTGGCAGCCCAACAAAATAAGAAGTATTGAACTCTATGGATTTCGTTATTATTTTATTGATAAGCTGTAGCATGTGATGATAACTCCTCACTTGCGATTTGCCTACAGGGTTTTTGTTGTAGGGCGGCGTGTGGGGCACCTGTTCAAACATCAGATTGAATTGCATAAAGATTTCTGCATCCTGCTCAATAAGGTCTTTGAATTCTTCTACAACGGGGAGCAATGCCTTATCGGATGTGTCAACCTCATCAATGAGTTTGTCCATCCATTGGTCAACTTTCGTTTGATCCTTTGGAAGCCACTTGCCTACATTGAATGGGCTTGGTTTAATTGTTTTGGTTGATGATGTCATCATTCAATAATTTCATTAACTAAATAGACTGTTGACGGTATCTTTTTTATCATAGATTGCAACATTGCATTGCTTTCTTCCTTTTCATAGAGTTCGAAATATAACAGTCGGAAAATAGTTTCGATATCGGGTTTTTTCAATGTGTTTGTCAGGTATTTGGGCGCTATCATGAGCGACATTTCGGTGGGATTTGTATGATCTAAAGATGGCAATAAATACAAAGCATCTTTCAGCAAATAGGCTCCGTTGCGGATATAAAAATTAATTCGCTTCTTGCGCTGCTCCGTATTGGTTCCATAATGATAATTTTCGACTTCCATCAGCAGAAATTTATGAACAACCACAACTTTTTCTAACAGAAACGAAAAGAAACTACCACCAATCTGATGATTTCTGAACTTTTCGACCACCGCCATATAATCTAAAAACACAAAATCGGAATTGTTGAAATGATACATCAACGCAATACATACGATTTCCTTACGGTGAAATCCCACATACAATTTAGAAAAGCCTATTGTGATTCTGTGTTTTATCACAGCCAATGGCTGACGTTCATTCGCAGGAAACGATTCAAGATATATCTGAATTGCTTCGGTAAAGCGACTATCGCTTGTGTTGGATATTTCGTCGTAGATGATTTCCATGATTTATACTATCGGAAGCATGTTGAGTGATTACGGTGTAAGCTTCTCACAAAGCTGATGAGGATTATTTGTTCCACACCGTTTTTACATACGTGGCATTTGAAAAGTTTTCTCCATTAATTGTCATATTGCCTGTAAATCCACCTAAATTACCCAATGCATTGCAATCGGAATCAATCACTGCTGAAGTCATATCTGCGCCACATGTTCCTTGGTCGAACACATACACGGTTCCTCCTTGGAATGTGTATTCGTCCACCTTGGCATCTCTGCAAACAGTAGAGGTATTGAAAGCTTCAATTTTAGTATCAACACATTTTGGTGTTCCTTTTGTAATATCTAATTTGCTACAGCTCATAAAGAGTGCAAAAATTAGCACTAAAAGCAAGAATATCTTTTTCATTTTCTTATTTATTTAATGTCGTGAATGAATTTTCATAACACCACAAAAGTAATCAGGTTTTGGGTTGTAGATGTTATATAACTTTGGAAATAAATTACATGATTCACACCTTTGAGGTTATTTTTACTATATCCCGTATAATGTAATGAAATAGTATAGAGCAAGCGCTAAGAACTATGTTCCATACCTTATCTTATGCATGCGCACTTTTTATAGTAGGTGACAGCTTGCGATTGTTGATGCCATTCAGAATCTTTTTCCGCATTTCAAATATTATAATGCAAAGCATACCTGTGGCTAAAGGCAATATCCAATCAACAACATGGAGCGGGGACGTATGGAAATAAAGATTGAAAATAGGAACATAAATGATAGCCATGATACAGCTCAGGGAGAAGGCAAATGCAAATAAGAGGTTGCGATTGGAGAAGAGATATTTGCCTAAGGCATTGCCATAGGTGCGTCGTGAGAGGATGTTGGCATATTGACCAAAGACTATAGAGACAAAGGTTATAGTGATTGCTTTTTCATAATGATGCACCTCATCGGGAAAGATAAAATACGAGAACATAAACGCAGCATAAGAAATCAGCCCTATGACGATGCCCGAAAAAGCAATACCTAGCATGATTCCTTTTGTCAGGATTTTGTCTTTAGGATTTCGGGGTGCTTGCTCCATTATGGTTTTTTCAGGAGGGTCGTAAGTGAGCATGATGAGGGGTACCATTTCGCCCACTATATCAATTAAAAGAATTTGTACTGCAAGTATAGGCGCAGCTACGCCCATGAAAACACCCACAAAGCCAAACAACACACAGGTGAGTTCTGCCACGTTGGATGACAGATTGGTTTTGATGGTTTTCTCAAGATTCCTGAATATCGTTCTACCTTCTTTCACAGCAACGACGATGGTAGAGAAATTGTCGTTAAGCAAAATCATATTGGCAGCTTCCTGAGCCACTTTAGATCCATTCTTTCCCATAGCAATGCCTATGTCGGCGCGCTTTAAACTTAGTGTGTCGTTGACGCCATCACCTGTTACGGCAACTATTTCGCCTTGCTTCATCAATAGGTTCACAATACGAAATTTGTCGTCGGGCGACACTCTTGAGAATATCAAGGCGCGATGTTGAAAAACGTCTTTGAGTTGTTTGTCGCTCATCCCACTCAAATCCTCTCCTTTGATAACCACAGGATATTCATCGCCTTCATTCATCAATCCGATGTTCTTGGATATGGCTTTGGCTGTAACTTCGTTATCGCCGGTAATCATAAACACTTTCATGTGCGCTTTGAATACAGACGCAATAGCTGCTTTCACTTCCTTGTGAGGCGGATCGAACATCGTGACGAAACCTGCAAAAACCAAACCCTCTTCGGCTTCTTTCACCGTGAATTCCTTCTTTGGTTTCAAATCTTTGTAAGCAATTGCAATCACGCGCAAAGCCTGTTCGGAAAACTTTGCCGCCATTGCCAATAACTCCTTTTTCTGAGGTTTGGTCAGGTCGGTGACTTTTCCATCGGTAATCGTTTTTGTGGAGACTTCTAAAATGGATTCAATGGAGCCTTTTACGAAAGAAATGACTTTATGCTTGTGAGTGCGGATGATGGTTGCTCTTTTTCGAAACGAATCGAAAGCAAAGGCTTGCAGGAAGGGATAATCTTTTTCGATGGTTTCCAATTTGTAGCCTGCTTTCATTGCTAAGGTAGAAAAGCAAGTCTCCGTAGGGTCGCCTATAGAATACCATGACGGATGGTTTTTGTCGGGAGGACTAATTTTCCCTTTGGATGAAAGAAATCCTGACAGAAAGAAGATTTTTAAATCGCCCAAGCTAGCTGCTTTCAGCACCTTATTGGTTTCATCGGTTATGTTTCCAACGGGTTCGTAGCCTAAGCCTGCCACTGAATATGTTTCTCCATTAAAATAACATCCTGTGATGGTCATTTCGTTTTTGGTGATAGTTCCTGTTTTGTCGGAAGCAATAACTGTTGCCGAACCCAAGGTTTGCGCCGACGCTATTTTCTTCACTATCGCTTTGCGTTTCGCTAATCTTCCAACCGCGAGTGCCAATGCCATTGAAATCTGCGCAGGCAAACCTTCGGGAACCATTGCAGCCGCCACACTTACGGCAAAAACCAATGCCAAAGCAACCGTGTCGTGCATCAGCAGGCGTGCCCCAAAAAGAATTGCTGCAATAACTAATGTAATGTACGTAAGTTTTTTCGCCACATCGGCAATTTCGATTTGAACGGGTGCTTTGGCTACTTTAATCTTGTCGGAGGTTGTGCTAATTTTCCCAATTTCAGTTTGAAGTCCCGTGGCATAAACAATTCCGATTGCATCGCCTCGTGCAACGGTTGTTCCCATATAAATACAATTTTGTATTTCAGAAAACGGCAAGATTTTATCCGTTGTGAATAAGGGATCTTTGTTGGCAGGGAGCGATTCGCCTGTTAGTATAAACTCATTGGCTGAAAAGCCTGTAGCTTCTATCAAACGTATATCAGCAGGAACACCGTCTCCTTCATTCAGTTTCACTATGTCGCCCGGCACCAATTCATCTGCCAAAATCTCAACTAACTTCCCATTTCGGATGACATTGCATTTGTTTACAAGTAGGCTTTTTAGTGAAGCTAAGATATTTTCCGATTTCCATTCCTCATAAAAACCAATTGCGGCATTCACCACCACGATAATCATAAGTATGATGCCATCTCGATACTGACCTAAATAAAAGGAGACGCCTGATGCCACAACCAATATCAATACGAGTGGGCTGGTGAACTGCCGAAATAGAATTTTAAACAGACTGATTCTTTTCGTAGCCTTCAACTCATTACTACCATATTTTAGTCTTGCTGATTTAACTTTGCTATCATCAAGACCTTGCAGCGTGTTGCTGTTGAATTCTTTTACGACTGTTTCGCTATTTCCTTTGTAGAATTCCATGAAATAATATGGTTTTTGCTAAGTTGTTAGTTTTTACTTCTAATTGGAAACAAATAAGAATATGTATTCCTTCAATTAATTTATAGAATTAAAAAAATAATGGTTTCGCACTAATCAATCCGTGTCTTTTTCCTTTGGGACTTTCAGTCCTGCTTCGCGAGCTTCGCTTATAGCGATGGCTATAGCCTGTTGACGGCTTTTTACGGTTCCACCTTTGCCGTCTTTGCCTGATTTCAGTTCGCCTTGTTTAAATTCGTGCATCACTTCACCAATTTTTTCTTCTGCTTTTTTTGAATATTTTGTCATACAAATAAGTTTTTAAATTTGTTAATGTTTCATTTTGGTTGTTCGGGTTGTGCAGGAAAAGGTTCCACGATGCGGGTCGGATCATTCTTTTCCGGTTCGTTCACTCCGGGTTCCAATCGGGTAGGGTCATGGTTTTCGTCAGGCTTCGTAGGCGTAGGTTGTATCCCGGGATGATTTGGATTTTCGGGTTGGTGGTGAGGATTTTCTTGCCATGCTGTGATTTGTTCGTTCGCCTTATTGTTGGTTGAACAACTTAGCAGAGGTATTTGTTTTCTTTCCATATCAATTTGTATTTATAATATGCTGCAAAAGTAAGCATGAATGAACACATAAGGCTTACACAATTCCTTTTATTTGTTGCAAAATTCACACTTTTGGAGTTTCGATAGCAATGTTATATGCAATTTCCTGTTCTAAACGAATTGTCTCGCATCCTCAGAAATGGAAGCCGAAATGCCAATAAATCATCTTATTCTTAATACATTTAACATAACATTACTCGAGCGCAAAATAATCACAAAAAATAGTCTTTTATAATGTAATAAATTACATATAGATACGCATAATATCATTTTACACTTATATGAAATCATCCGATTACACGTGGTTGCAACATGCATCACTGTGTAATCGAACGATTATATCGAGTTGCAACATGCAACTCTGTGAGAACGGACGATTATATCAAGATGCAACATGCAACTCTGTGTGAACGGATGATTATATCAAGATGCAACATGCAACTCTGTGTGATCGGAAGATTTTATAGAGTTGCAACTTGCATCTCTGTGTGAACGGATGATTTCATGAAAATGCAAGAATCATGATAATGCAACAAAAAATACATGATAAATGACGTAATGAATATTTATGATCTTTTCTGTTGATAAAAATAATTTGAAATTATTGTTGTATATATATATGGTATGAATAAAAATAAATCTCTTCCAATAAGGAAATTATATTCATCATTAAAAACTCCGAACTCGGAACTATGAACTCGGAACTATGAACAAAAACTCCGAACTCGGAACTCCGAACTCGGAACCATGAACAAAAACTCCTTATGCAATAAAACGAAGGATGATAATGTGTGAATTATGCAAGTCATATAACGAATTGTGTAACACTGCTGCCGTGCATTGGTAGTACTTTTGTCTAAAATTAATAATAAACTAAAAACTTAAAAAAATGAGAGCATTAAAAGCTTCAATTAAAGTTGCCTTCGTGATAGTAATCACGCTGGCTGTAGTAGTGTTTGCGCAATCTTTTGGTGCATTTAGCCAAGCGAAAACCATCCAATCCTCTGTCGGCATACCTCCTGATGTGGCTAATGTGTTAAACAATTCATGCGTGGGTTGTCATGGCGGAGGAGATAATCCGATGGCATTGGAAGCATGGAATTTCAATAAATGGGACACGTATAATGTCAAGAAACAAGCCAAAAAGTCGAATGCGATGTGTAAAGCAATCACCAAAGGGAAAATGCCTCCACCTTATATCGGAAAAGCAAATCCTGAACGTATTCCGACTGTTTCTCAAACAGAATTGGTATGTCGGTGGGCAAATTCCCTGAAACTGAAATAATCATCGCCTTTGATGGACACCTTAGCATAGCACGAAATGATGCACTAAGGGCGTACATTGAAGATGATTATTTTTATAATAACCTATAAACATCTCATCTAAACAAAACATCATTATAAATTTTTTTTTTATCTATCATCATGAAAACAATAAAAATAAAACGCATACTTGTGCCCATTGATTTTTCGGACGCATCCTACAATGCCGTCAACAATGCTTTGCATTTGGTCAAGCTGTTGCAAGCCGAGATTTATCTGATATGTGTTACGGGCAACAGCACGAATCACTTCTCGAAATGGGTTGAGAACCAAAACGAGGAACACACACTTATAGATGTGGACAATGCCATCATTCGCAAAATGAATGAGATGAAAAAAGATATAGAGCTGAAGCACGGCATCATGGCGCATATACATATCTCTACAGGCTATGTTTATACCGAAATCATTAACTTCGCCAATGCAAAACAGATTGACATGATTATTATGGGTACCCAAGGTGTTACGGGGATGAGTGAAGTGATTGACGGAAGCAATACGCAACGCGTGGTAACGCAATCAAAGGTTCCTGTGTTGAGCATTCAAGAAACATGCGTGGCACCTCAATTCAAAAACATTTTGATACCGATTGATAACTCCAGGCATAGTCGCGAAAAGGTGAACATGGCATTGTATTTTGGTAAGCTATTTAATGCCAGCATGCATATTATAGGTCTGCTCGATAGCTACGATTCGCAGGCTATTGAATTGTTTCAAATAAAAATCCGCTCTGTTGAAGAAATTATTGATGCCAGCGGGTTGATGCGCACCACCATGCTTGTTCATGCCAAACATATCGCACAAGCAGCTTTGGATTATGGAATTGAAAACAATTGCGATTTGATTGTCATCAACACGGGGCACGAATCGGAAGTCAATGGATTTCTTTTGGGTGCTTTTGCACAACATATAGTCAATCATTCAAGCATACCGATATTGAGCCTAAAACATACACCAAGTCACTATCGTATGGACTCGCCCGGCATTCCGGACTTTTGAACACAAATGACGACTACATTTTCAAAGAATTAATACTAATCATTCTAAAAACTACAGCTAAATCTGATGAAAAACTTAAAACTATTGGTTAGCCAAATGCTTTTATTTATCGGCAAAACATCCCATGCCCAAGGGATAACGGAAACCTCCGACGGCATGCCACCGCAATGGGGACCCGTGGGCTACGAAAACGAACGCTTTTATTATCTGCCCGACATAGACGTATATTATGAAATTCCGACCAGTGAGTTCATATATTATTCAGGTGGGGCATGGATTCGTCGCTCCTGTTTGCCATGGCGTTTGCGGCGCTATGATTTGTTTAGTGCCTTCAAGGTGCTAATGCCCGATTATTATGGCAAAGCTCCTTTCATCTATTTAACAGAACACAAGCTGCGCTATCCCAAAGGTTACCATCCTTACTTTCAAAAAACCATAGGCGATAAGCCCGTGAAACTGCAAACCACATCGCCTTCCTGCAAAATTCATCCATCAAGCTTTCTTATCAAAGACATGGTGCACTATTCTGAAGAAAAATAAACAGCAGCAAGTCATAAGAGGAACGCATCGAATGAATCATTACACTTCAGGATATCTTTTCTTCAGAAACAGTAGCTATTATCAAGCAACAAAGAACTAAAGTGCGAAAGATGTAAATCCTTTCAAGAATTGTGTAAAATTCAAAAGACTAAAACCGACGACCTTTGTATTATAAAAATAATTTCACAGATTAAAACAATCACTCATGAAAACTAAATTCTTATTGCTGGCATTTCTTGTGATCACGTGTTTTCTAATCAACGAATGTAAAAAAGATCAAGAAGACGAACTATCGGGAACCAATGCTAAGCTTATCCCGAAACAAACTACCGTACAAGGAAGCGTTTCGCTTGCAAGCACCACAGACTTTGTTATTTTGGCAGGATCAGCAGTAACAAACACGGGTGCCACCTCCATAACGGGCGACATAGGTTTGAGTCCGGGCACTTCTGTTGGAGGTTTTCCTCCAGGCACCATGGACGGCACCCTTCATATCAACGACGCGGCGGTGAATCAAGCAAAACTCGACCTCACATCTGCCTACAATGATTTAGCAGGCAGAACCTGTACGGATATTGTTACCCTTTCGGGGAATGTTGGCGGGCTTACATTGACTCCCGGGCTTTACAAATCAACATCCTCCCTTGCCATCTCATCCGGCGATTTAACCTTCGATGCTTTGGGCAACGCAAATGCTGTATTTATCATTCAAATAGCATCTTCGCTCACCACCACCTCCGGACGTAAAGTTTTCTTGAGTGGCGGTGCGCAGGCATCAAATATCTATTGGACGGTGGGTAGTTCTGCCACATTTGGGACTACGTCAGTGTTTAAAGGAACCATTCTGGCGATGCAATCCATCACATTCAACACAGGTGCTACGCTTGACGGGAGGGCTTTGACCAGAACCGCAGGCATCACCATGCAAGGCAACACGATATTGAAGCCCTAACAACAATAGTTTTGGTTAAAAAAAAGGGCGCATCCATTTGGTGTCGCTCTTTTTTTATGCGCTATTTTTTTCTTTGGATGGAAATAAATGTGTGAATGATGTAATTCATTTACAGAATTATGTAATACGTCCCTGCGGGAAAAGATGGTTCTTTGCACTGTGAAAAATGTATTCACAATCTAAAGAAAAAGTATTATGAAAACTATCAAATTAATCGTCCTTGGCTTATGTTTTTTTGTTGCCAATGCCTTGCAGGCTCAAGTATCCGTCAGCGTCAACATTTCACCTCCAGCCTGGGGACCTGTGGGCGTCACCAACGTAACCTATTACTATCTTCCCGACGTGGAAGCGTTTTATGATGTGCCTTCTGCCATGTTTATTTTTGTTGAAAATGGCGTTTGGGTTCATCGTTCTCTGCTGCCTCCACGCTACCGTGGCTATGATTTGTATAAAGGTTACAAGGTCACCATGAACGACTATAGAGGCAACACGCCCAACGAGCTTTTCAAGGCATATAAGTCGAAATATGCAAAAGGATATCATGGTCCTGCCCAAAAAACCAATGGCGTTCGTCCGCAAAAAGGCAACACGAAAGCCAACACTCCGCATCAAGCACAACCGAAATCTGCTGTTCAACATAACAACAAGCCTCAGCAAAAAGGAGCCTCCAATGGCAACAAAGGCGGCGGCTCGGGCAAAGGTGGTGGCAAAGGCAAAAAGTAAATGTGTGAATCATGTAACTCATTTACAGAATTGTGTAACAACCAAACACCAAATTGAACCTACTTTTGTACTCTTCTGAAAATTATTTTACGAATTAAAATAGCAGTCATAATGCACTTATTTTTTGCAAATATTAATGAATAGAAACTATAATGAAAACCAAATTACTACTATTTATTTTAGTCGCACTTCACCTATCACTTTCATCAGTGATATTCGCCCAAGCGCCAGCCTTAGGTGCTGCATCCGGCTTTGCTTTATTCACCTCCACGGGAGCATTAAACAATACCGGAGCATCATCTATATCGGGCGACGTGGGTTCCAACTCAGCGGCAACAACCGGGTTCCCACCGGGCATCATTCATGGCAACATCTACAATCCGCCCAATAGTCTTTTAGCACAAGCAGCCACCGATGTAGGTACTGCTTATGGCTATTTAAGTACGCTGGGGGGCACTGTGATTGGTGTACTTTTGGGCAGCGGACAAATAGTAACACCAGGTATTTACCAAACAGGAGCAGCTTCCTCCCTAACCGGAAACCTTACATTAGATGCTCAAGGCGATCCCAATGCAATCTTTATAATTCGTATAGGAGGTGCTTTCACATCAAGCACATTTTCTTCAATCACCCTGCTAAATTCCGCTGCTTCATGCAATGTTTATTGGCAAATAGGCGGGCAATTCGATTTGGCGGGCAATTCGGTGTTCCAAGGCACCATCGTAGTGGATGGTGCTATCAACCTATTGGAAGGTTCATCCCTTTTTGGAAGAGCTCTTTCGCGTGCAGGAGCAATCAATACGCATAATAATATAGTAAGCTTTTTACCCACAACAGCAGGAACAATTTCCGGTACACCTATAGTTTGTCAAGGACAAACAGGTTTCGCCTATTCCATACCTGCAATCGCCAACGCAACAGCTTATGTTTGGACCTTACCATCCGGCGCATCCATTATTTCAGGTGCTACTACAAACACTATCTCAGTAAATTTCAGTCCTACCGCATCATCGGGCAACATCACCGTATATGCAACCAATGCCTGCGGAAACGGAATCGCATCCCCAAATTATGCAATCACCATTTCCCCTCTGCCCATTACATCAGCAATATATCATCAATAAAATAAATAAGCTACATGAAATTTCAATCCGATATCTTACGATGGCTCAATTTGAAACATCACCACGATTGCCTTGTTAGCGAGTCGGGAAAGCTATCACATTTCTCCTTGTTCCGACGAACCTAAACGTATAAACTTAAAACAAAACAATAAAATCATTCAAAAAATAATAATAACATTAAATAAACTTATCATGAAAACAAATTTAAAATTCTTACAATGGTTGATAATCCTGATATTTTCAGTTACAACGCTCGAAACATCTGCTCAAGTCACAACCGACCCCGATCATGCATGTCTCAACTCATCCCAAAACTATTCTGTTTTAATCTCAGCAGGTTCTACCTACAATTGGGTAGTTTCGGGTGGTGGAACCATTACCTCTGGGCAAACCACAAATCAAATAACCATTCTTTGGACAACAGTAGGATCCTACACAGTAACAGTAACCGAAACACTAACAAGTACAACAGGTTGCATAGGCATTCCCGTTGTCCTCAATGTAATTGTTGATCCTTTACCTTTGCCTACGCTTTCCGGTTCCGCTTCCGTATGTGTAGCTTCCACTGGAAACATTTATACCACAGAAGCTGGAATGACCAACTATGCTTGGGTTGTTAGCCCGGGCGGCACCATCACTGCTGGCGGAACAACAACCAACAACACAGTAACCGTAACCTGGAACACAGCTGGACCACAAACTGTCCAAGTCAACTACCTCAATGCTAATTTATGCACCGCTGCCTTACCTACTATATATGATGTAACAGTCAATCCTCTTCCTGTAGTCACCCTCAGCGGTCCTTCCCCTGCATGCATCAACTCAACAGGAAATGTTTACACTACTCAAGCCGGAATGACCACTTATGCATGGCTCGTTAGTGCTGGTGGAACAATCACGGCGGGCGGTAGTTCAACTGACAACACCGTAACCGTAACTTGGAACACCGCAACACCGCAAACCGTATCGGTCAATTACCATAACGCAAATAATTGCACCGCAGCCGCCTCAACTAGCTTCCCGGTCACTGTCAATCCATTACCTATCGTAACCCTCGGCGGTCTCTCGCCTGTATGTGTCAACGCAACAGGAATAGTCTATACCACAGAATCAGGTATGACAAACTATACATGGTTAGTTAGTGCTGGTGGAACAATCACTGCCGGTGGCACTACAACTGACAACACCGTTACAATCACTTGGACATCTGCTACACCACAAACCGTTTCCGTAAACTATACCAATGCAACAGCGTGCACGGCAGCAACTCCAACAGTCTTCAATGTAACTGTCAATCCATTACCTGTAATCACCTTAAGTGGCAACACTCCTATCTGCGTCAATTCCCTAGGCAATGTTTACACAACAGAATCGGGAATGACCAACTATCTTTGGAATATTAGTGCAGGCGGCACCATAACTTCCGGTGGCGGTACAACCTCCAACACAGTAACTATCACATGGCTCACCGTAGCTGCTCAAACCGTTTCTATCAACTACACCAATGGAAATAATTGTGTTGCTACCATTCCCCATGTACTCAACATAACAGTCAGCCCATTACCTGCCACCTCACCGATTTATCATTACTAACCAAAACCTTATATCAAAAGTATAAACCTATAACACCGATTGCTACCTATATTGTTTACCGCGTCTGAAGCGGTAAACAATATGCTAGCAATATTTTCAACCAACAATACATAAACCTCTTATAGTTTTAAATCATATCAAAAGAAATCTAACTACAACAATAAACTTACAACTATGCTTAGCAGATTCACCTATATATTTATGTATTGCACTATACTCTTCAGCGCATTCACTGCAGCAGCTCAAACCACATTGCCCGACAGTACTTGCAACAACCTCACCAAGCATTACTTTGTAACTCCCAATCCCATCCCCGGCTCATCCTACGCATGGAAAATAGATGGCATCCTTCAAACCACTTCCACAACCAACCAAATAGATATAACCTGGACCTCTTCAGGCACCTATTGGCTCGAAGTACAAGAACTCACCCTTGATGGCTGCCTAGGTCCCATCCAATCGGGTATAGTTATTGTCAACCCACTACCAATAATCAATGCATATTCAAACTCACCTGTATGCGAAACAACATCCATAAACTTCTCATCCCCAACCATCCTCGGAGGCACGTATCTTTGGACGGGTCCCAATGGATTCGAATCATCAGCTCAAAACCCCGAAATTCAATATGCTTCAATCGCAGATGCCGGAACCTATTCCTTATCTCAATATCTAGATGGATGCATATCCGAACCTTCCCTCATTACTATCATCGTCAATCAATGTCCTCTCGATTTTTTCATTCCCGAAGGTTATTCTCCCAATGGAGATGCCATAAATGACCTATTTGTTATCAGAGGGATAGATAGCTATCCAAACAACTCCATAATTATATTTAACCGTTGGGGAAACAAAGTCTTCGAAGCCCATCCTTATCAAAACACCTGGGATGGCACCTGCTCCTTTGGATTAACCATTGGTGATAATCAACTTCCCGATGCCACCTATTTCTATCTTCTTGACTTAGGCGATGGCTCCAAAACAATCAAAGGCTATATATATCTAAGCAGATAACCAATTGAAAACTATTTTTATTTATTTAGATAGCTATATCAAACGCCTCCAAAATAGCAAAGTACATCTCAAATTTCTTATTTAAAGATAAAGATATAAATCTATAC
>CAIOJS010000055.1 GCA_903858655.1 uncultured bacterium
CTTAGGCACAGCCTAAGCCGTACGGATTTTTTTTATCAACTACGCACGTATTGAATAGAATCACTGCGTTTCATTTACACTAAACTCACCATAACGCCAAAACTTTTCCGTTTAAATTACATTTTCTTGCTATTCTTTTATAAATTTTTCGACTTTGCTAGATTTATTAGAGTTAAGCTTTATAAAATACACCCCTGTAGCAAGCATACTAATATCAATCACAGTTTTTGATTCATGAATAGGTTGACTAAAAAGAAGCACCCCATTGATATTATACACAGATACGAAAGCTTCTTGCAAAGTCTGAGGTGTTTCAATATTTATTTCATCAATAGCAGGATTGGGGAACAAAGCCAAATCATCCAACTTATTAATTTCTTTCATACCGATAATTTCGGTAAGGGGTCTCCGCCATACACCGGTTTGCCTTTCATTGGCAAAGAGATATGTTCCATTTATGGCAAGCATTTCGACATTTCGATTTGTCAATCCGGTATTAATACTATCCCAAGTAGCACCATCGTTAGTGGATAAAAATATACCTTTATCGGTTCCCATATAGAGATTCGAACCGCTTTTCGCAAAACAATAAGCAGTGAAGTAGGGAATTCCTAAACTTATAGAATTCCAATTGCTTCCATCATCTACTGATGCATATAAACCATCAAGAGTTGCTGCCAGGATAGTTGTACCACTGACAAGTAATGAATACACTACAGGCTCTGTCATACCATTGTTCGATGCAGTCCAATTCAACCCATTATTACTTGATTTATAAACACCCTCTCCTGTCATACCTTCAAAAACATTTCCATCTTTATAAGCAAAACAAGTTGTCATAGCCGAAGTGGATGATGGCAGCCCATTGCTTATTTCAGTCCATAAAGCACCATTATTGTCGGAGCGGAATATCTGACCAAATCCTGCCCCTGCAAAAATAGACGTTCCATTATTTGACATACTTGTAATAAACGTCATCGTCAAACCATTGTTAACAACCGACCAATTAGTCCCATTATTACTCGAGCGAAATATCCCTGCATCCGTACCCGCAAAAACATCACTACCTTTCACCGTAAACGAAGTAATATAACTTGAGGTCAACCCATTGTTCATAGGGTTCCAAAATGGACCTCCATTATTTGTGGAAAGATTCACTCCCAAACCTTCTACGCCTGCAAAAACATAATTTCCATTTGTAGCAAGACTAAGTATTCCATCACCGCTGCCCAAAGGACAAGTGGTGAGTTGCCATTGCGCATTAACCTGAATTGTTGATAGAGCAATAATTATAATGATTAGAATTTTTTTCATACCATAGATTTTTGATTCCTACTAATTGACTTTTCAGATTCCGCCCTCACCAAATAAAAACCTGAGTGAGCCAAGTCCGTTTATTATCGTGGTATCCGAACTCCACTTTTATTTCAGCCCTCAAAATTACAAATAATATTCAAACCAAATAATAAATAATTTTCTCCCACATAAACCCGAATTTATAAACTAAAAAGGGCTTGCTCCATCACAAGGCAAGCCTTTAGTTTTTTCTCCGTATTTAGAGATGTCTTGCTAAATCTAAGGGAGCGAAATCATTACAACTATTCGTGTGACACCAACAACTGTTGACGCACGTTCAACAACTGTTGAAGCACGTTCAGTAACGGTTGAAGCACGTTCAGTAACTGTCGAAGCAAGTTCAACAACGGTTGAAGCATGTTCAACAACGGTTGAAGCACTTTCAACAACTGTTCGTGTGCCAACAACTACAATTAGCATCACTAAAGCTATAGGTAAAGTGCATAGAACAGTTGTCCGTAACATGCCAACAGATGTTTTTCATTTGCAAATATAAATGGTTTATTGAAACAGATTGTAATTTTTGACATTTTTTTTGATCCAAAAATATTTTTTGAATGAAAAATAACTGTAAGCGCAAACCATAAGAATGACTTTCGTTATCAAGCGTGCATAAAAAAAGCGGCAAATGAAGCCGCTTTCCTTTTATTCATAAAATTCGCTTAGTTCGATTTAATCATTTTCTTGGTGATGACATGGTTTTGAGCATCTATCACTGAGTAAAAATACACGCCGCTGTTTAAATTGCTTCCGTTGAATCTGAAATAATTTTCACCTGTGTTGGTGCTTAATTTTTCTGAATAGATTTCTTTTCCTAATAAATCCATCACTTTTAAAGAAACATTTTGAGCATCTTGGGTATAACAGCCGATTTTGGTTTCGCTGGTATAAGGGTTGGGTTGTGGAGGTATAATACCGAATTTCTTGTTGGCAAATTCCGTAACGCTCCAACTAGCCGGATGAACCCAAACAATAAGTTGCATACCACTATTATAATTCGTTTGAACAGCTACAGGTGTGCCTAAAATGGAAACATACACATCCACCAACACATCTACAGGATAAAATCCAGCAGTGCCGGCGGGTGGCGTTCCTGTTGTGAGTACACAACTTGAATACGCACCATAGAATTCGCAAGTAGCAGGATTACATGCGTAGCTCAACCAAGTTGGCTTATTCAACAAACTTTTCACGGTGATGTGGTGAATCGTTATAGCACTTCCTGCAACAGTAGCAGTATCGGGAGCGAAAATCGTTAGGGTTTGGTTCAAGGGAACAGTTTCAATAGCTTCGATGGTATCGGGAACCATTTCGCCATTGCCTTCTGGATCAGTTACTAAAGGATCGGGTGTACATTGTCCGAATGATTGTCCGGCATAAAATGTCAATAAGATGCTAGCAACAAAATAAAATAAAGATTTTTTCATAATGATTTTTTTTATAATTTTGAGCAAAGTTATGAAGATTTTTTGACATGGCAATATTTTCTGTTCATTTTTCTGTTAATAATTGTTAATCACCTAAAAAAATGGCACTTGTAAAAATTGAAAAAATTAGCGAAGACCAAATAAAACAAAATAAAATCTGGTCTTGGGACATCTGGACCAAAGAAATTTCACACTTTGAGTGGCATTATGACTGCCAGAAAGAGTGCCTGATACTCGAAGGAGAAATAATTGTGGAGACTGACAACGGCAATTTTAGTATATTTGCAAACATTATAAATTTAGCGAAACAGCGTGAAAGGCATCGTTTTTAAATCAACAGGAAGTTGGTATTCCGTTCGGGATAGCCAAGGTAATTTTCTCGATTGCAAACTGAAAGGGCTGCATCGAATTAAAGGACTGAGGGCTACTAACCCTATTGCCGTGGGCGATATGGTTTTGTTTGAGATGCAAGCGGGCGAAAACATCGGGATTATTTATAAAATTGAAGACCGCAAAAATTATATCATCCGAAAATCCATCAATCTATCGAAGCAGATTCAAATCATTGCTGCCAACATTGATATGGCATATTTGGTGGTGACTTTAGCCCTGCCGCGAACATCCACAGGTTTCATTGACCGCTTTTTGGTGACTGCCGAAGCCTACCATATCCCTGTCACGATTCTTTTCAACAAGATTGATATTTACGATAAAAAATTATTGGAAGCGCATCAAAAAATGAAAGCGATTTATGAAGATATCGGCTATATATGTCGCGAAGTTTCTGCACTTCGGGGGGATAATATCGCGGAACTCAAAGAGTCTATGGCTGGGAAAACCAATTTGTTTTCAGGACATTCTGGTGTGGGGAAAAGTGCGCTTCTCAATGCCATTGACCCTTCGTTTCAACGGAAGACAGGCGAAATTTCCGAATCCTATCTCAAAGGAAAACACACCACCACTTTTGCAGAGATGTTTTGTTTAGACAATGGCGGCTTCATCATTGACACCCCCGGCATCAAAGAATTTGGATTGATTGATTTTAAAAAAGAAGACCTCACGCATTATTTCCCCGACATGTTTGCCCTCTTGCCCGATTGTAAGTTTTATAATTGCACCCACACCAACGAACCCCATTGCGCCGTGAAAAAAGCCTTGGAAGAAAAACGTCTAAGCGAATCGCGCTACCGAAATTATATCAACATATTCTATGGCGAAGGCATAGACGAAAATGACTGGGAATAAGAAAAGCTCTTACAGATTTCTGAGAATATATTAATGATAGATGTAAAGCATCATGCTTGATATAAAAGGACCCTTTTACTAGGTTTTATTCTTCAAAAAAGGGTTTAAAACACCCCAAAACGTTCCCATATTTATGAATAGTCAGGAAGCCTTCAAATGCATTTCACCTCCCAAGTGATAAATAGCAGCCTGTTTTGTTTTAATATTATATGTATATTTGCACTAATTTATTTGTTATCAAATTTTAATCACATGAAATCATCTCTAAAAAATAGTATATTCCTTATTGTTTTCAGTTTGATTGCAACGCTGTCGTTTGGGCAAGCGAAGAAAGATTCTGTGCCCAACCAAACCGGCTTTCTTTCGATGGGAGCACGAAACAGTGTCGGGATTTTTACTTCCAATGGAAAGTATTTTGTTGGAACTGGTGCTGGCGGACAGTTTGCTTTGCGGATTGCCAAGAACTTTAACTCGCATTGGTTTGCTGATTGGATAGTCAGTAATATTGACAACAAAGCGCAGCGTTTCGATTTCCATAGCGGATTTTCGATGATGCCCGAAGTGTTTTCGCCGCGCATCGGAAAAACCCATTTAGCTTTATTTCCTTTGGGGGGTATATGTATTGACTACACTAAATTTTCACTTACAACAGGCAACAATTACACCAATGGACCTACATTCATAGAACGGTATAGTTTCGCCGTTCAGGCAGGATTAGGAGCCACAGTGCCGCTTTCAAAACGATTGGACTTTTCCTTCGAAGCGCATTATATGTTACATATAGGCACCGATGTGGATATCAATATTGACGACAAAGGGGTTACTCTTGAGAAAAAATCAGGCACAAATCTGGAAGGTCATTTGTTTTTTGCAATCAGTATGGATTATAAATTATTTAGATTATGGCGAAAAAAATCATCCTAAACGCACTCGTGTTTTTCATGTTGCCTTTCATGGGCAGCTCTCAAACAATAGAGAAAACTACGATTATAAACAAAACCCTGATGCTGCAAGCCACCATTGCACCCGCTTATCTGTTTCATCATAAGGGTATTTGGAATTCCTATTTCCATTGCACTTTGGAATGGTGTTTCGACAATCATGTCTCTATCCGCGCCGACGGTTCTTATTTTTTTACAACGCAGGGCGATTACAAACCCTTTAAAATGGATCACAGCTTGTTGCTTGGTGCCTTCTATCATTTCCCGATAAGTACCAAAGGAGATTTTTATATGGGGCTGCAACCCGGGGCTGCCATCGTGCAACAAAATGCCTATACATTCAACGATAGCACTATTAGCAATCCGAAAGTGAAAGTGGCGCCTGTCATAACGGCGGCTATCGGTCTAAACTATTTCTTTTGGAAATATATGAATCTGTTTGTTGCCCTTAAATATCTGCATGGGAATCATGTTTCGCAATATGGCAACGCTATTCCTTTAGATGAGATACGTATTTCGGCGGGCTTGGGTTGGCAAATCCATTTCCACAAACGAAATCCCGACAAAAAGAAATAAAATAAGCATCATTAACGATGAGCCAACCAATCGCAAAAATACTGCGCAACACCCTAAAATCTTTATTGATTTTGCTTTTGGCAAGCTTGGCTTTTGTATGCTTCATCACCTTGTTTCCGCTCATAGGATCTCTCTCCATGAACAATTTCCCCATCTTGCAAGTGGTGAAAGATAATTTCGCCTTACTCCCACCTTTGTGCCTAGTGGGCATCCTCATCAGCCCTGTGTTGGGTTGGGCAAGCACGAGATTCAAACGGAAGCGTTTTCTTTATTTGCTGATGTTCGGTGCTGCGGCTTGTCAATTAGCCATCTTGTTAGTCATGTTTTTGTGGTCGCCTTTTCGTTGGGAGGATACGGGGACTATCTTTTTAGTATGGGTGTGGGCTTTTCTTGCTTACAGTTTTGTTTCCATCCCGATATTAGCGCCCGCCATTCTGCTCATCGAACGCTGGACACGCGACAGCGCCTAGACGGTCGAAATACTTGTGACATGAAAATAGGTCTGATTTTTCCCAACAAGGATAGAAAAGACAAAACCGTGCATCTCGGACTGGGCTATGTGGCTTCTTATGCTCGAAGCCAACATAAAGATATTCAAATAAGCATCTTAGACACACGCGTTGCCACCAAAAAAGAATCTCAAATCTTTTTCCAAACAAATTTCGATTTGATTGGAATAACTGTCTTGTCACCTGTTTATGATGAAGTCATCGAAATATTCAATCGTATCAGAAAAACACATCCTCTTACAAAGATTTGCTTGGGCGGTGCTTATGTAACCACCATCATGCACGAAATTTTTGTGGACACTCCTGCCGATTTTGCTGTTTTTGGTGAAGGGGAACTTATCTTTTCTGATGTGATATTTCATCTGAAAAGCACGCTGCCGATCGAAAACATTCATGGTTTGATGTTTCGCAACGCAGCAGGCAACATAATCATCAATCCGCCGCGCGCACACATCGCCGACTTGGATACATTGCCCTTTCCTGCCTACGATTTGTTCCCCATGCAGCGCTATCTCATCCATCGCATTGCCACAAGCAGAGGCTGTCCTTACCATTGCGCTTTCTGCAACTCTTCTTCCATTTGGCAATACCGTTGGCGCAAGAGAAATGCCCAAAATGTCGTTGCTGAAATGGAGTTTTTGATACAGCAGTATAAACATAAAACATTTTGCTTCAGCGACAACAGCTTCAATATTGATATGCAGCGTGTAGATGACTTTTGTGATTTGCTGCTTAACAAAAAAATCAACGTTCTATGGTCCACACCCGTGCGCGTCGAAAATATCTATCCCGCTTTGGCGCATAAAATGAAAAAAGCAGGCTGTTATAATGTCGGCATTGGCATCGAATCTGCCAACAATGCGGTCTTGGCTGCAATGGGCAAACAAACCACTATTGAAAAAATCACCGAAAGTATCGCCGTTTTCAAACAAGCCAAAATCGAGGTCTTAGGACAGTTCGTTATTGGCAGCCCAAGCGATACTCTGACAACAGTAAAAGAATCATTACAATACGCAAAAAATTCATCTTTAGATTTTGTGATGTTTTATTCCGTATTGCCCTTCAAAGGAACACCACAATGGGATTACGTTTCAAAGCATGGCATCTTTTTATTTGACGTCATTCATCACTATCACAGCGTGAAACCGCGAATAGTGTTCGAAACCACTGAATTCTCTTATCAAGAACGTTTGGAAGCCATCAATCTTGCGAAAAAAGCAGGCTATTACAGCGACTCCAACGATAGAGACCCTTTCTTCGACTTGGGACGCGATACTGTAAAACGCATACAAAACACGCTGCCGCCTTTCATCAGTAATAAAATATATTTGTTGTTCAAGAATTTCTATCGGAAGTATCTTATTCGCCATTAATTGAGAAGCATTCTCAGATAACATATTTGTAGGGGCAGAAAAATTTCTGCCATTATAGCCCAGAGTTACGATAACCTGTGGGGTTATTCTCTGCAATTCATGACAAAATATCAATCACTATTTTCAATAAACATATCAATTAATTTTAGCTTTCAGACAGCTTGAAGAAAGTACAAATATAGTTTTATAACCGAATAAAAACTCATAATAAAATATTTATATCCATACATTATTTCTTTATTGTTTCTTTATAACCTGAGTTCGGGATAAGAGTTATTAACATGTATTGTTCGTAAAATAATGAAATACAAATAAATAGTAGCATTAAAATTGATTATATTTGTAGTACAAACCAACAAAAAATCAAGATCAATGCTACAGGACAAAATTATTGAAATTTTTATTACTACAGATGATTTCTGCAAA